>JBGPPR010000300.1:0-2000 GCA_041488675.1 Thermodesulfovibrionia bacterium | reverse complement strand
TGATCCCTCGGCGTACTTTAACAGTATACGCGATCTCTGAACTTCCCTCAAAGGCGCTGACCTGGCTTGGGATAGCTTGAGCAGATTCTCTTTCTGTTCATCAGTTAGATCGAGTTTAGTTCTGTTGCTCTTTTTGCCCATAGATGCCTCCGTTCCAAAGGGTTATTGGATGGAGACATGTTACACCAAAACATAGTAAATGTATATAGTTTTCTGAAACGCTATACTAGACACAGGCCACTCTGGTTGAATACCCAGTTTAATCATCCAAAAGAGATAACGCCTGAATCGCGGGATGCATGCGATAAGATTCTAAGAGCCGGGATAACGGTGTCAAACCAGTCTGTACTTTTGCGGGGTATCAATGATTCTGTTGAGGTGATGAAGGACCTCTGCCATTCTCTTCAGAGAATTATGGTAAGACCTTACTACTTTTTTCAATGTGACCCTGTCACTGGGGTAGAACATTTCATAACAAGTATCTGGAAAGGGATAGAGATCATAGAAATGATGCAGGGGTATACCGGAGGACTCTGTATTCCTACCTTTGTGGTCGATGCACCCGGTGGAGGCGGCAAGATACCATTGCAACCCTTTTATCTGCTGTCAGCTACAGACAGGGATGTGGTCATGAGAAACTATGAAGGAATGATAATAAGATACTTCAATCAGTACAAAACTGATTTCCAAAATATAAATGGTAACGACAAACCTGAAGAAACAGAAAAGTATATTAAGAGTGGTAAAAAGATGATTGTTCCTCAAGAAAACATAAGATATAAGAGGAGAAAGCAAAAATATTTTATGTCTAAGGAGATAGCGCTTCAGTGAAGATAGGCATTACGTATGATTTAAGAAAAGAGTATCTTGATATGGGGTTTACAGAGGAGGAAACAGCAGAATTCGACAGTGAAGAAACCGTTTATGCAATCAAAGATACTATTCAGAAGCTTTCACACGAGGTTACGCTGATAGGGAATATTTATGAACTTGTAAGAAGACTATCTAATGGTGAACGGTGGGACCTGGTATTCAATATTTCCGAGGGGCTTTATGAGAGAAATAGAGAGGCACAGGTTCCTGCACTTCTTGAGGCGTATAACATTCCCTATACATTTAGTGATCCTCTAACACTGGCGATATGTCTTAATAAGGCTGTGGCTAAAAGCGTAGTAAGAGATGCAGGCATTACAACAGCTGATTTTTTCGTTGTCTCGTCAATAGAAGATTCAGATCTGAACAGTTTTACCCGAAATGCAATGTTTCCTCTTTTTGTCAAACCTGTAGCAGAAGGAACGGGAAAAGGGATAAATACTGAATCAATTGTTCATGATACAGACGAATTGAAGAGACAATGCATTAAGTTACTGAAAAAATACAACCAGCCAGTCTTGATAGAAAGGTACCTGCCCAGCAGGGAATTCACAGTTGGTATACTCGGAACCGGCAAAACAGCAAGGGTAATCGGTCTCATTGAGGTTAAGTTGTTAAAGAATGCTGAACCTCTTGTTTACTCATTTATGAATAAAGAACTTTGTGAAAAAAGGGTAAAATATATACAGGTGCGTGATAAACGGATAATAAAAGAGGTGTCAGATATCGCATTAAACGCATATAGGGCACTCGGATGCAGAGACGCAGGAAGGGTTGACATTAGGGCAGATAAGGACGGGAAACTCTATTTCCTTGAGATGAACCCCCTTGCCGGACTTCATCCGACTCATTCAGACCTGCCAATATTATGCGGGAAAGCGGGGATATCCTATAAAAAACTTATATCACAAATTATTTCATCTGCAGTAACAAGAAGGAAACCGGATAAAAAAGCCGGGCATTTTTCAAACATCCCTATTTTTAATTGATTGCTATCATAACATCGCAAACTTATTTTTAATGCTCAGAAATATCATAACATCGCAAACTAAATTAAGTTTCCCTCTTTGTAATTTGGAGTAGAGGACCCTTAATCGGGAAAGAGAAAGATTTTATAATCCTATTGT
>JBGPPR010000299.1:0-2009 GCA_041488675.1 Thermodesulfovibrionia bacterium | reverse complement strand
TATTTTATAAGCCTGAATCACACTATCCAGGGCTTCCTGACCATTTTCGCAATAAAATTGAATCCAACCCGTGTCCCTCTGGGAAAGGCTATCTAACTGGTCAGCCCAAAATCCCCAGGGAGCAGCCAGCAACCGATTAACATTGGCCATGACCACTGGGACACGACAGCCGGCCGCAAAATGGAGCATCTCATGCATGAGAGCAATGCCCTGGGAGGAGGTCGCCGTAAAGGTCCTCACCCCGGTCAAGGAAGCAGCAATACAGGAGGCCATAGCTGAATGCTCGGACTCTGTTCGCATCATGATCCCTTTCAGTTTGCCAGAAGTTTCCCATTCAGAAAGTTTTTCGTAAATGGCTGTCTGGGGTGTAATCGGATAAGCTGCAATCAGGGGAGTGCGGCAGAGCTTAACAGCATGGGCCACTGCATGATTCCCGGTCATAAAATCTTTCATGATAAGTCCTTCATCTCCACCACGTTTCTCGGACAAGCCTTTGCACAGGTACCACATCCTTTGCAGTGATCAAGATCAACACATTTTGTCTGGTGGAGAGGATCCAGTGAAATCACCCCTTCGGGACAAAAGAAATAGCAATTGTAACAGTAATTACATGTTCCGCAGGAAAAACACCTTGAAGCAGACAGGCTGGCCTCTTCTGAAAATAGACCACAATTAACTTCTGAAAACCCTCTCAGTCTTTGGTTGAAACCGATTTTGCGCATATTGATTTTTTTGCTTGGCTCAAAATATAAGGTGTTTATCCTATCATATAAAATAACGCCTTGGGGCTCCGGCCATTTTCCCTCGTTCCTCCCAGAAAGATAGACCTCCATAGAAAGAGAGCCTTTATTTCCAACCCTGATCCTGCGGAAAACCTCATCACTGGGTAATCCCCTGAGATACAAATCGATCGAAATAGCTGCCCTTTTCCCCGCTGCAATGGCCGTGACAATGGTTCGAGGTTGGTCAACAGCATCGCCACCTGCAAAGATCTTACTCTGATGAGTGCCAAGGGAAGACCCGACATCAATCAGTCCATTTTTAACAAGGCCCTGAGGTATCCAGGAAAGATCAACACGTTCACCCACCGCGGTAATGAGATGGTCAGCCTCAAGGGTGATAAATTTCCCCTTGACAGGGATCGCTTTGGGTCTACCACTTTGATCCAGATCACTTAGTCTCATTCGCTGGAATTTTACAGCCAGTCTTTTATTTTTAAGAAAGCTTACCTTCACAGGCTGAATCAAAAATTCAAACCGCGCCCCTTCCTCTCCCGCCTCATCGATTTCGTCTGGGATGGCTGGCATTTCTTTTCCGGTCCTTCGATAGGCAACGGTCACTCGGGATCCAAGACGCGATGCTGAACGGGCGACATCCATGGCTGTATTGCCTCCACCGATCACAATGACCTCTTTTCCCAGTTTGATTTTATCTCCTGAATTGATTCGTCTCAAGAAATCTCCACCCCTCCAGACTCGCCGCAGTGCTTCTCCTTCAATCATGAGAGGCACGCTGAGTCCGGCGCCTGGAGAAAGAAAAATGACATCGAACCTGTTCAATTCATCAAAAGAGATATCCTCGCCCGCCTTGACGCCCGTCTTAATCTCAACGCCAAGATTCAGGATTCTCTGTATCTCTTTTTTCAATACGGTTTTGGGAAGTCGATATTCGGGAATTCCCCAACGCATCACCCCGCCCGGTTCTTTCTGCGCCTCAATCATGGTCACCTTGTGGCCCAAGAGAGCAAGGAAATAGACACAGGAAAGGCCTGCCGGTCCAGATCCGACAACCGCCACCTGTTTTGAATCCAAATTTGTTCTGGGCAGAATATCCGGAAGGTGATCCGATGCGGCATCAAATATATATCGCTCCATTGCGTTAATGGAAACGGATTCGTCGTACTGACTTCTATTACAATCAATCTCGCACGGATGAAAACAGACCCTACCGCACACACCAGGGAAAGGATTTTCCTTTAACAACGTCCGGAGCGCCTCATCGTATTTGTC
>JBGPPR010000298.1:0-2015 GCA_041488675.1 Thermodesulfovibrionia bacterium | reverse complement strand
GGTCATCGGATTTTCCATGATGGTATAGAGATTAAGAGTCTCTACTGCACCACCTGATGCTTTCTTTAGATACTCATCAATACCTGAATACCTCCCGTATTTTGCATCTAAGAGTTCCCCCTTTGATATAGGCTGGTTTCCACCTGTTGGTTCAATCTCGAATGCAGCCTTACAGTCAAGCCAGTTAAAAGCGCCACAGAGTCCGAGTCTCTCAGGGCTGATGACACATACATGGGTTGGCGCAAAAGATTGACAGAGGAGACACGAATAAAATGTATCAACTGCCTCATCGACGAGTCCGGCGGTTCTCGCATCACGTTCCCTGTAAACAGCTCTCGCCTCCTCCTGAATCTCCAGTACATCCGGCTCATCCGTATAGATTGTCACCTGAACCTTATCCACAATTGACTTGAATCTATGGTGGGTCATGGTAACATTGATTATTCCGAGATGTTCGAGAGTAAATCCCTCCTTCTTCGCGTTATGGCTTATTCTCATCCAGTTTATATCCCTCTGGCCCATATGCCACACACCCTGAGCCTCATTGATATTGGAATGGATTTTTCTCTCCAGGACTGACTCAAAGTCCTTCTGCATCTTTCTGCCGGCTACCTCGACGATGATTGCAAGAGGCATTTTCCCGCCTTGCTCGTATCGTTCCTTCCAGTTCTTACCGACAATAATTACCTTTCCATCCTCTATCTCATCCATTTCCCTCATTCGAACCCATTCAAAGGAAGGTGTGCGTGTTCCGCCAAACTCAATGAACATATCTTCCTTCCTTATTCTCTCGCCTTCAAAGGCTGCGCCAAAAGCAACCGGGATCGGGGGCTTTTCAACAATGATTTTCAGGCCCCTTACCTCGATTCCTTTCTGAACGATTTTGTCATAATCAAACTCTTTGTCAACCTCTTCGTAAATGCATACCCCTGTGGGGTGAATGACCGGTACATCGGTGTCGCATACTGCAGGGTACCCCATGTTGATTGCCCCTGCTCCCGTCGTCCACTTTATATCGTCGAGTTCGCCCAAAACAAGCGCGAAGGCAAAAACCCTGTCCTTTGTGTATTTCAGATGTCCTTTGAAATCACCGGGCTTTTTCCCGCCGAAGATGAGTGATGCCCTTACCGACCAGTCAAGGGGATATATCGTATGCTCTGTATCGGGACCCAAGGGAACAATCCTCGTATCCCATCCGACCTCAACACCTTTTCTCAGAAGCTGCTTTGTAACGCTGTTACCGTTCACATGGCCCATGAGAAAGGTGAGGATGTTCTTTTCCTGGAGCTCCCTTATTATCTTGACAGCAATATCATCGCTGGGCGCTGCCCCAATGATAGCGGCAAAGCCGGGCATTGTTCCGTCAACAAGCTGAATACCTAAATTCCTCTGAATTGTATCGGTTATGAATCCGTTATAGACAAAACCTGTCTCAGGGTCGACAACGGGCTCCAGGCCTGCGATATAACGCAATGCCATTATGATTTCTTCTGCGAAAAGCGTTGCCATTCCAGAATCGAGGGCTTCTCCAAGGTACGGCTTCCAGAGATGTTCCTCGGGTTCCGGATGGAGGAGTTCCTTTGCCATGCCGAGTGCTACTTTCATATCGCCCAAGGTCTTTACTGCATAGCCTGTCATGGCATATATCATCGGCAGATAGAATGCTGTGTCAGGGAATTCAAAGATAAAGCCCTCACCCTTTTCGGCGATTGTTTTTTCGAGCATCTCTTCTGCCTGTCGGACAAGTGAATTTGCGCCTCTTATGGCAGCTGAGGCTATTAGCTTAGACATCTCAACCTCCTCGGGGGAAAAGATTGTGAGTAGTAATAATTTTTATATTATTTAATTTAAAAAAAATAGTTACAATAAGTCAATCAACTAACTTGCGAATGCCTTTAAGAATGCAGGTAGTCCATTTGCTTCTCTCGGGCCAACCGTTATCTTCCAGCCTTCAAGCTTATCCTCTATCGCACCACTGAGGATTGCAACATAACCTGGAATCACAAGCTCTCTAT
>JBGPPR010000297.1:0-2029 GCA_041488675.1 Thermodesulfovibrionia bacterium | reverse complement strand
TGAGCGCCTTGATACTCATTAAGGCCCCCCTGAATCACACCCGAAACAGGTATGATTCAGGGACCGAAATCTTTTTCCTCAAGGAGGCCTCAAATCAGCAGTGTCCGGATAGAAACTTGCATAGGAGCGTGATGGAATAACAACGGGGGAGAAGACGAAATCGCTGTAACCATTCAGTGAAGGGTGCTGTAATATAACAAGCCTCTTCACCGGAAAAACTGAAGAATAAGAATATTTACAGTTATCTCACCGTTTTGTTGACGGAGGGGATAGATTTTGTGGAAAAAGAAGCGAGTATGGATCGAGCTTCGTATTTTTTGATAGTTGATCGAGGACATTTTTAAGATGTTGAACAACATCAACTTTTTGTTTTTTCAGTGAGTGCAGCACAGTCATCAAAACGCTCCTGGTGTGTGCTCCTGCATCAGACAGAGAGCCAAAGCTCACTTTACGGGCAATGACCGTAGGTCTCAAATCTCGTTCGGCAAGATTATTTTCAGCAGGCACCCGCCGGTTATCCACCCAATGGTACAGACGATGAGCATTTTCATGGAAAATATTCTGTATATGCTGTATCCCTAAATGTACAGCAGAAGCCTCAACAGCAGCAATAATCTGAGCCTTAATACCAGCAGCCTTCGCATAATACTTCTCATCCGGTATCGGTTGACTTCTCAGGTTCATTGCGGTCGTTAGAAGTGGAGCCATGATGCTGACAAAGACTTTGATTTCACCTGACTCGGGAAAATCTTTCTCAAGGTCTTCTACATCTCTCAGGAGATGGGCATAACAGTATTGTAAGGCACAGGGAGTTTTGTTGTACGCTGCATAGCGGTCTACCACTAAAACACCTGACAGTTGCTTGTCTCCAAATATGCTTTGCGGCACTTTTGCCGAACGGCTCTTTTGAAAAAGAAAAATGCTGATTTTTTCCGTAGCAAAGAGCCAGACATATCCATTCTTCCCATTTATCCGCCAGCCTGTTTCATCGGCATGACGGACAGGGGACATCCTATATTCTTCAATCAGCTTTTGCACAATCCCGAAAGCATTCGGGACAAACAATCTTGCCAGATTATGGAATACCTCCACCAGGCTTCCTGCTCCTATGCCAATTTGCTCACAGATTCTCCCCATTGGTATACCGTGCAGATAGTGCATAGCTGATACTGTGGCAATCAATTGGTTTCCATAAAGACCTCTGGGCAAAACACCGGGGGCTTGAGGCTGAAATATCTTCCGGCAATGCGCGCAATATTTTTTGGGCAACCGGTACAGGATTCGTTGCATTTTTAAAGGACGGCTGTCAAACACAATACGATCTTCAATGCCCTTTTCTGTCAATGGATTGCCACAGTTCGGACACCTGTCACCTGCCACAGACTCAATGGTTTCAATACAGTCTGCATCTGACTCGGTGATTGCTTTTCGGCCATTCCCTTTATGGCCTTGTTGTGCCCCTTTTGGTTTGCTCTGTTTCTCGGAGGTATTTGCCTTTACAGGAATCTTTGACGATGGGGTTGAAGAACCAAAAAACCCCTCCTGTTCTTTCCGCTCCTTATAACGAAGTCTCTGTTTCAGCATCTGAATTTCTTCCTTCAGATAATCTATTTCCCTCTGTTTATTGAAACACTCCTCACAATACGTGAACATGTTCAGTCTTCCCTCAACCGTACAATATCCTTCTGGATGTTTGATATCTTACGGATTATTTCTTTCAACCTCTTGTAATTCTCTACCCATTCCCTTACATCTGATTCCAATTTTTTGGGTACATATAGGGAAACAGTTTTGCCGTTTTCTTTCCATGTTATATACATGACAGGGTGTTTCTGTCCGCTGGTATGACAGGCACAGTTCTTCCTACCACATATGCGGGTAGTGTTCACCAGCGTGCCTTCTATCCATGGGCTGAAACCGGCAACCTTTCTGAGGAGATCATCCCGTTTCTTGCCTAATGCGTTCTTTTTCATCTTCATATCTATTATGTAATAATACATTATAGACTAAATGAAAATTATTGCAAGAG
>JBGPPR010000296.1:0-2034 GCA_041488675.1 Thermodesulfovibrionia bacterium | reverse complement strand
GGGAAAAGAGATGGCGATGATATTTCAGGAGCCGATGACGTCGCTTAACCCTGTGCTTACTGTCGGTTATCAGGTAGCTGAGGTTCCTATTACTCATTTTAAACTCTCGAAAAAAGAGGCAATGGCAAAAACTATAGAGCTCTTCAGGGCTGTCAAGATTCCTTCCCCTGAATTAAGGATCGGGGAATATCCTCATCAGATGTCAGGGGGGATGAGACAAAGGGGCATGATAGCTATGGCTATAGCCTGTAACCCCTCTTTACTCATTGCTGATGAGCCTACAACAGCCCTCGATGTGACTATACAGGCGCAAATACTCGAACTCCTCCAGAGACTCAGAAAGGAAATGAAGATGGCAATTCTTCTCATAACTCATGACCTGGGCATTATTGCGGAGAATGCTCAGAGGGTAGCCATTATGTATGCCGGCAGATTGATGGAACTTTGCACAGTAGGTGAATTATTTCAAAATCCAAAACACCCTTATACGATTGGGCTCCTGGACTCTCTCCCAAAAGAAAAAGGTATCCCTTTGATGCCGATCCCGGGTTTCGTCCCACAACCGTATGAACTTCCGCCAGGATGTAAATTTTCAGACAGGTGCAGATTTGCAATACCCGCATGTCAGGAGAAAGAGCCGGAGCTAAGACCAATAAGCTCGTCACTGCATTTAGCCAGATCTATCAGGTCAGAGGAGATAAGGTGGAAATTCTCAAAGTAAAGGCTCTCAGGAAGTATTTTCCTGTCAGAAGAGGATTAATGAGTAAATCTGTCCCCCTCAAGGCTTTAGATGGTGTTGATTTTTCTGTCGAAGAGGACAAAATCTTTGCCCTGGTTGGGGAGAGTGGCTGTGGTAAGTCGACGGTTGCAAGGCTTGTATTGGGCCTTATACGTCCAACTTCTGGTGATGTCCTTTTTCAGGGGACAAATATCTCTGTGCTTAATGGTGACGGCATGAAGACTTTCCGGAGATCTGTGCAAATCATATTTCAGGACCCCTTTGCTTCACTGAATCCGAGGAAGAGAATCATGGATGCGATATCAGAACCTCTCAGGATTCACAACATTGTAAAGGGTAATGCTTTGAAGGATAAGGTAACTGAGCTCCTTCATAAAGTGAATCTCACTCCTGAAATGATGTATCGTTATCCCCATGAATTAAGTGGCGGGCAGAGGCAGAGAGTATGCATAGCGAGAGCCCTTGCTATTTCTCCAAGACTAATAGTAGCTGACGAACCCCTTTCCGCCCTTGATGTCTCAATCCAGGCTCAGATATTAAATCTTCTTCAGAATCTGAGAAGAGATTTTAAACTTTCTTTTCTCTTTATAAGCCACGACCTGAAGATAGTTCATTATTTCAGTGACAGCATAGGGGTTATGTATCTTGGAAAGATTGTGGAGTATGCGAAAACAGAAGACCTATTCAAAGAACCCTTTCATCCTTATACAGAAGTGCTTCTCTCATCAGCTCCTGTTATTCCAGTTGCAGGTTTTGTGCATCATACAACACGTACTTCGCATTACCCATCACGCGCTATAGAGGGCGAGGTGCCGAGTCCAATCAATATACCTTCCGGGTGTCCATTTCATCCAAGATGTCCAAAAAGGTTTGAGCCCTGCGATAAAATAATACCTCAATTACGGGAAGTGAAAGGGAGGTTTGTGTCTTGTCATCTCTTCTGAAGAAGAGATGACTGTAATTCTCTCATGGAACTCCGGCGCTCTCACTGCTTGCTGTTTGTAAATGTATATCTGACTATCCGCAAAAAGCCACTCAGAGACTTGCCTATCCTGAATAGGAACGAATTTCGGTCAATATTTTTCCGCTTCCCAGAGCCTTGGGTCGAGGGCGTCTCTCAAACCCTCGCCGACAAGGTTATAGCTTAGGACTGTTATCAATATCGCAAATCCCGGGAAGAACGAAAGCCACCATGCAACCTCGATATTGTCCTTTCCTGCAGTGAGGATATTACCCCAGCTCGGATCCGGGGGCTGCACGCCGAGACCAAGGAAGGAGAGTCCCGATTCAATAAG
>JBGPPR010000295.1:0-2044 GCA_041488675.1 Thermodesulfovibrionia bacterium | reverse complement strand
GCCCTTTCTTCTGCAGGGATACAGGATTACTGCATACCTATCGTAATAGGAGATCGATCTCCCGTGGAAGATGCAATAGCCCTTCTAAAATTGCCTGCCAAACTACGGATCATTCAATCACCTGAAGAATCTCGACCAGTCCACCATGGCAGAATTATTGAGCTCGTCGATATGGGGATTGCAAAAAAATTCAGGAAAGGGAAACCGACTGCAGGAGGTGGCAAGGCATCTGTTCACTACATTAGAAAAGCCGTTGAGCTTGCTTTAGACAAACATGTCGACGGTATTGTCACAGCGCCGATTTCAAAACAAGCTGTACATATGGCGGGGTTTAAATGGCCCGGTCATACAGAGATGCTCTCAGAGATGACGCACACAAAAAACTATGCAATGATGTTCGTTGGGGGACCTTTGAAGATTATCCTCGTCACGATCCATACAGCCTTGAAGCAGGTCCCTTCATTAATTTCAAAGGACAGGATAGTGAGGACCCTTCGTCTTGCAAAGAAGGCATGTGACATGCTTGGAATCAAGGCACCAATAATAGCAGTTGCAGGACTGAATCCCCACGCAGGTGAGGCAGGATTATTCGGTGATGAGGAAATCAAGAAAATAACGCCTGCCATTAAAGAAGCGGTGAGAGAAGGGATTCCTGTCTCCGGTCCCTTTCCTCCGGATGTGATTTTCCACAAAGCGTATAAAGGTGAGGTTGATCTCATTGTCTGCATGTATCACGACCAGGGCTTGATTCCTTTAAAGATGATCGCCTTTGATAAGGGGGTAAACATGACAGTGGGACTGCCTTTCATCAGGACTTCTCCTGACCACGGGACGGCTTACGACATTGCATGGAAAGGCATTGCCGATCCGTCAAGTATGATTGAGGCTATAAAGTTAGCGGCAAAGTTGAAGATGTAGCACACAGGCAGAAAAGGCTGTCTCTGAATTTTTATGATTGAAAAGAAATGGCTAAAAGACATTTAGGGCAGGTTTTTCTGTATGACCCTTCGATCCTGAGAAGGATTGTTCAGATTGCACAACTCTCGGAAGAGGATCTCGTTGTTGAGATAGGTCCGGGGTGGGGCAACTTGACGAAGATGCTGGCGGAGAGCGTGAAGAATGTTATAGCCATCGAACTTGATGGGAGACTTTTCGAAGAACTGAAGGTTCAGCTTGCTGATTATGACAATGTGCAGTTAATTCATGAGGATGCTCTAAAATATCCGTATGAGAATCTTCCTGATTTCAAAGTAGTGGCAAACATACCTTATTACATCACAACTCCTATTATCTTCAGACTTCTTCAAATGAAACATACACCTGATCTACGGGATGAACAAAAAATAATGGGAATAATACCTCCTCACTCCCCTTTTGCGAAGGGGGGAGGGGGGGATTATCAGGTGGAAAGAAATCTTAAGTCAATGACCTTGACTATACAGAAAGAGGTTGCGGAGAGAATAGTGGCGGCTCCGGGAGGAAAAGATTATGGTGTTCTCTCGGTGATGATTCAATATTACACAGAACCAAAACTTAAATTTATCATACCGAGAGGGGCATTCAGGCCGATACCGAAGATCAACTCTGCTGTTGTGCATTTTAAAATCCTGGAGAAGCCTCCTGTCTCTGTGAAAAATGAAGAATTCTTTTTCAGGGTGGTGAAGACGGCTTTCTCACAGAGAAGAAAGATGCTTTCGAATGCGCTCAAAAGCTTGGGAGAAGATATAAAGGATCAACTTGCAGAAGCAGGGATCGATCCAAGCAGGAGACCGGAGACTCTTAGCATTGAAGAGTTCGCAAGACTTTCGGATATTCTAAAGGGGAACTAAACCTTTTTCAGTGCGCACACGGCAAATGCTGCGATACCCTCACCTTTGCCGATGAAACCCATACCCTCATTTGTCTTGGCCTTAATGTTCACTAATTCCGGAGGTATCCCTGATCGTGACATGGCCTTTTTCATTGATTCGGTGTAAGGAGAAATCTTCGGTTCCTCGGCGATAACAGTCGTATCAAACCACAAAGGGGCAAAGCCTTGCTTTCT
>JBGPPR010000294.1:0-2074 GCA_041488675.1 Thermodesulfovibrionia bacterium | reverse complement strand
AGGTTATCTCCGAGATAGATCCCTACATGTGAAGGAAAGCGGGCATAGGTCCTGAAGAATACCAGATCGCCGATAGACAGCTCTCCCGTATCAACAGGCTGACCTTCGTGGAATTGCTCCCTTGCCGAGCGGGGGAGATTTATGCCGATCATACTGTAAACCTTTTGCACATATCCTGAGCAGTCAATGCCGAATATGCTTGTTCCTCCGAACCTGTACGGTATGTTGATGAACTTTTTTGCAAAGAGGATGAGCTTGTCTTTCAGACCGAGGTCTTCAGGTATAGATACATCCGGCACCTCTTTATCCATTTTTTTCTCAGATAGTATCGCTTCATACTGTGTCTGTTCCTCCGGTTCTGCTTCTGCTTCGAGAAAGAGTTTCTGTCCAAGTTTTAAACGGTCTGTCTCAAGACCATTGATGTCTCTTAGTTCATGAGCGTCAACAGCAAATTTTCCGGCAATCTTAGAGAGGGTATCACCTTTTCGTACAGTGTACGTCTTCGGAACTATTTTTTTAACAAGGAGTTGCTGCCCGGGTTTGAGTCTTGTTGATTTGAGGTCATTGAGTTTTTTGAGTTCAGTAACGGGAATGGAGAATTTTTCCGATATTGCTGATAAGGAATCACCTTTCTCAACAGTGTACCGGTAGGATTCTTCTTCGGCTTTTATACTGGTGACCTTATCCTCTGCCTTTGGTTTTGATACCTCTCGGTGAATATTTGACGTGCGAAGAAGGGGTTTCTGTTTCTTATCTTTATCTTTCATCGGTATCATAATCTCTCTCCCCGGTTTGATGCTGGAGGAGGCCAGATTGTTCGCGTTCTTTATTGCATCTATCGAGACCTTGAATTTTTTCGAAATCTTATAGAGACTGTCCCCCTTTTTTACCTTATATGTTGTGTCTGCAAAAGTATAGGATGGAAGAAAAAATATACAGAATAAGAGTACGACCGGTAAAGAAAATATTCTCATGGTCACCTCCTGAATATCAGGCTGCCTCTTCCCTTGCCAGATCTTTAAGGGTCGGCAGCTCTGTTAAATCTTTTAAGCCGAAGTATTGCAAAAATTCCTTTGTTGTCCCGTACAAGAAGGGTCTGCCCGGTCCTTCTTTACGGCCAATTACTTTTATGAGTCTCTTCTCGATGAGGGTCTTGATGGCACTGTCGGAATTGACGCCCCTCAACCCTTCTATCTCCGCTTTGATTATGGGTTGTTTGTATGCAATAATGGAGATGGTCTCAAGAGCGGGCATTGAGAGTTTGCTTGATAGCTGGGTACTTCTGAATTTTATCACCCACTCTGAATAACCGGGATTTGTTACCATCTGGTAACCGCTTGCGATCTCTGCTATGAATAACCCCCCGTTGCGTTCTTTGTACTCCATAACAAGTTCGTCCATGAGCCTCTTGATTTCAGACTCAGGGAGGTCAACAACTTCCTTCATGGCGGAAAGAGTTATTGGTTCTGCTGAAAGAAATAGTAGAGCCTCAATGACCGATTGTTTTTGTTTGTCTTCCATAAGGCCGCCAAAAGTATAGCAGATGAGAATAAAGAATTCAATTTTTTTCTTTCATATTTTTTGAATCACTTGATAGAGATGTGCGTAACCGAAAACGTCCTTATTTTCACTGAAAGATTCCACCCCTTCTGTAATCAGTCTCACAATCCTTAAAGACTCTCATCTTCTTCTATGATTTCCTTGGTCTGCTGCCTAAGATTTTTTCTCTCATATCCTTTCTTGCCTTTTTCTGTTGTAACAGGGTGGCTGCGGAGTCTTAAGACCGCTGCGATAGGGAGACGGGGCTTTGGTTTTTTCTTCTTTTTGGGTTTTTTCACGATTTCTGATTCTCTTCTTTTGTTATTGCGTTAAAGTTTACAACGATATCGCTATTCAATTCTATCATGCAGGTGGAAGGGATTATCCTTTAGGTTGACCCCTTTTTCATTATCTGTCTCGGCAAAATATACTTGACTCAAAAAGTTAGAGTTCACTGATCGATTCAAAACCGTTGTTTTCTGTTATCTGTTACGAGGTTTGTGGTGCGCGGGAGATGTAATACTGGCGAGTAAGT
>JBGPPR010000293.1:0-2080 GCA_041488675.1 Thermodesulfovibrionia bacterium | reverse complement strand
CTACATTCCCTCCAGGGGGCATCCCCGGCATAGTGGTTTTTTCCTGCAGTATGTTTTTCCAAGCTTTACAAAAAGCGCATGGTACTCATTGAAAGTATCTTTTTTCAGCGTTGAATGGAACAGGTTTTGAATATGATCGTAACTATCATCATGTTTTACGATGTTGTGCCTTGATAAAGCACGCTTTGTATAGGCATCAGTGACAAAGACAGGCTTGTCCATGGCATAAAGGAGTATAGAGTCGGCTGTCTCAGGACCGATACCGTAGACATTCAGAAGTTTTGTCCGCAAAGTCTGCATCTCTTCGTTTCTCATCTTTTTCATACTCCCGTGATAGTCATTCATCAGGAAATTGATGAATGACTTAAGTCGTTCAGCTTTGATATTAAAGTAGCCGGCGGGTCTGATCAGAGATGCGAGTCTCTCTGTTTTTATCTTTTGAATGCTCTTGGAGTTTAAAACCATCTTTGTCTTTAGATTTTCTATCGCCTTTTCTACATTTGCCCAGTTTGTATTCTGCGTGAGGATGGCACCAACGGCGATCTCAAAGGGGGAGTCCCCGGGCCACCAGTGCTGTGGGCCAAAGGCATGATAGAGTTTGTGATAAATTTCAAGTAATTTGTTCATTTAACTTAATGCCACATTTAGGCAGGGTTAGAAAACCCCGCTTATCGTTGGGATTGGTGTTTTACCTTCACGATAGGCGGGACATTCCTGTACCGCTTGTATGATAAAAGATTATGATTTTTTACTTCCTTGACTTCAATAGTACTAAATATTAGTTTATTATACCTGAGAGGAGGATCGGTAATGCTCGATGCAAGGTTTGTAAGAGATAATCCGGAGAAGGTAATAAAGGCCCTCAGAGACAGGGGCTACGACCCCGGTGTAATTGACGATTTCTTGAAAATAGAGGGACAGAGGAGATCATTGCTCCTCGATGTGGAAAGATACAGGCAGGAGAGAAATGAACTCTCGGAAAAGATATCCGGACTGAAAAGAGAAGGTGCTGATGTTGCTGCGGAGACAGAGAAAGCGAAGAGTGTTTCCGAAGCGATAAAAATAAAAGAAGAAACATTAAAGGATCTCGACGAAAGAACAAAGAACTTCCTCCTCAATATTCCCAACATCCCTCATGAGTCAGTGCCGATTGGAAAAGATGAAACAGAGAACAGGGAGATAAGGAGATGGGGCGAGCCGAGGCAGTTTGACTTTGAACCAATGAACCACTGGGATATTGGCGAGATGCTTAAGATTATTGACTTTGACAGGGCATCCAAGATTGCGGGGGCACGGTTTGCCCTCATGAGAGGGATGGGTGCAAAGCTCGAACGGGCCCTGATGAATTTTATGCTGGATTTGAATACATCAAAGGGGTATACGGAAGTTTTTCCCCCGATTATTGTCAATCGGGACAGCATGATAGGAACAGGACAACTCCCTAAATTTTCTCAAGAGTTGTTTGTTATCAGTGATCCCGAGTTCTATCTTATTCCAACCGCTGAAGTCCCTGTGACAAATATTCACAGAAATGAAATCCTGAAAGAAGAGGAGTTGCCGATTTATTACACGGCCTACACACCATGCTTCAGACGTGAGGCAGGCTCATATGGAAAAGATGTAAGAGGACTCATCAGGCAGCATCAGTTTAATAAGGTAGAACTCGTTAAATTCGTGAGACCGGAAGATTCCTATGATGAACTGGAATCTTTGACAGGAGATGCCGAGGATATACTTCAGAAGCTGGGACTTCCTTATAGAGTGGTGGCGCTCTGTATGGGGGATTTGGGATTTTCTGCTTCTAAAACTTATGACCTGGAGGTCTGGCTTCCTGCACAGCAGCGATACAGGGAAATATCTTCCTGTTCAAATTTTACCGATTACCAGGCAAGAAGAGCGAACATACGATTCAGGAGAGAAGGGAAAAAGGGAACGGAGTTTGTGCATACCCTCAATGGTTCGGGTCTTGCCATAGGACGTACACTCATTGCGATCCTCGAAAACTATCAGCAGAGAGACGGGAGTGTGGTTATCCCTGAAAAATTACGACCATATATGGGCACAGCAGTGATTAGATAGG
>JBGPPR010000292.1:0-2092 GCA_041488675.1 Thermodesulfovibrionia bacterium | reverse complement strand
ATCAAGGGGATCGCATAAAGTGGTCTGCAAAAAATGGTTTCTCGATAAGAATCAGTAATGCCGGTGGTGTCAAATTAACATTCGATGGAGAAGAAATCGGGCCTCTTGGAGAAAAAGGCCAGGTCATAAGTCTAAAACTTCCATCTCCAGAAATTTCGGGAAAAGATGTTAGGGGACAATAACTAATCCGAATAGCTCTTTGCAGTATCCCAAGTAAATCAATAAGTTAATCTCTATTTGAAATTTGTAAGCAATCTGTGACTTCTTTGTGGTATATAATATGCCGAGATTCCGACGTTCTGCGGGACATAATCCATTAGAGGAACGTGGAATCGCGCGATCCCATGGCGCCGGCCTATGTCCAATGGGTCAGATGCATTATTTGTGCCACAAAAAATCGGCACTTTTTAACAATATCGGCGTTCATGGGGTTGCGTTTTTTTTGTTAGGGCGTCACATGCCAGGCTCATGAAGTCGAGATAAGCTTGAAGATTGTATTTTAGGCTATTCAGGGAATTGTGTGGATAAGCCCCCCCTTTGGAAAAGGGGGTGAAGGGGGATTTAAAAGAAGAGATGCTGCGTTGTGACAGGAGTTTTCAAGAGTATTCAAGAGTATCCCAGATCACTCAGAGTAAACATGACTGAAGCTGAGAGGTTATTGCGGGGTATTTGTAATTCTTAAAATCTCCCTTTGGCCCCTCTTTGGAAAAGAGGGGTCTAAGAGTATCCACAGAAAAGTCTGAAGAACCATATTTTGATACTTGGTTATTTGTGTTTTGATTCTTGGAACTTGTCGGAATGGGGTATAATATTAACCGTGATAAGAAATACATTCACAATACTCGACGGAATAGGTCAGAAGCTTGAAAGGCGACTCTGGAGGGAAGGTGTCCTGACCTGGCCGCATTTCCTCGATACGAATCCATCATTCATAAGTCCACAGAGAAAGGAATTTCTTGATGAGACGTTGACCTTTGCGTTCACTGAACTGAATGAAGGCCACGCAGAGTATTTCGCTTCAGCCGTGAAAAGATATGAGCACTGGAGACTCTTTGATGTTTTTAAGAATGACGCTGTCTGTCTCGATATTGAAACGAATGGGCTGCCTCTTAACTCTGGTGGGTATACAACCCTTGTCGGCATGTACAATGGTGAGAGCTATAAATGTTTTGTAAGGGGTGAGAATCTTACAACAGATGTCCTTAATGAGGAGCTCTCAAATTATAAGTATCTGATAACCTTCTTTGGTTCGGTCTTCGACATCCCTTTTCTTAAGAGTTGTTTCCGCGGTCTCAGATTCGATATTCCGCACTTTGACCTCTGTTTCGGGGCAAGAAGGATTGGTCTAAGGGGTGGATTAAAAAGTATTGAACCATGTTTCGGGATACAAAGAGAGGATGAGGTGAAAGACATGGATGGCTACGATGCGGTTCTGCTCTGGCAGGAGGCGAAAAGAGGCTGTACCAGAGCCCTCGATTTGCTCACGAGATACAACAGAGAGGATACGGTAAACCTTTTTGACATGGCAGATATTATCTATAGAAGACTCAAGGTCTTGACCGGCATTGAGGAATACCTCGCTAGTACAACTTTTTAGAAATTTTCCTTTCAAAGCCCGAGACAAGATGCCTGACCTATTTCCTGGACAAATATTACATCCGCCGGTAATTTTATGCTATTGATCTTTAATGAATAATTGTGACTCCCTGCGGTCTCTGCTACAGGGTTGTTAAATGGCTTAAAAGATTTTTTGAGATGTTTGACGACTTACAGCATATTATAATGGTGTGCTTGTCATGAAAAAGCTCGCTATTACCTTGGGAGACCCGGGAGGGGTGGGGCCGGAAATAATTGTCAAAGCCCTTTCTTCTGCCGGGATACAGGATTACTGCATACCAATAGTAATAGGGGATAGATCTCCTGTGGAAGAGGCAATAGCTCTTCTAAAATTGCCTGCCAAACTACGGATCATTCAATCACCTGAAGAGTCTCGACCAGTCCACCAGGGCAGAATTATTGAACTCGTCGATATGGGGATTGCAAAAAAATTTAAGAAAGGGAAACCGACTGCAGGAGGCGGCAAGGCATCTGT
>JBGPPR010000291.1:0-2094 GCA_041488675.1 Thermodesulfovibrionia bacterium | reverse complement strand
GATCTGTGCAATTCTGTGCGCGATTTTGTCTCGCAGTATGCCCGTGTTTCAGATGAGCTCGACGGCGAGGCCAAAGCGGCAATCACGGAAAGACTTAACGAAATCCAGACCATGACGACGAAAACCATTGCTTTCCCTGATGCCCTTAACCAGATAGAGCTAACCCTCAGAGACATAAAAGTCGGGCAATCCGGCCCGGCCCCCGGCTGCTTACACATATCATCGTACTTGAACGGAGGAAGGTCAGGACGCCGGCATACCTATATTGTTGGCTGCGATGCTCAGACATTCCCGGGGACAGCGATTCAGAATCCCGTGCTGCTTGATGAAGAACTCGAGAAAATCAGTAACAGTCTTCTCACGTCATCCGAATTCCTGAAGGAGAAACTTTACAGGGCAGCTTCACTCCTCTCATCTCTGAGAGGAAACATGACTCTCAGTTTTTCATCTTTTGACGTCATCGAAAACAGGGAATCATTCCCATCTTCAATCCTTCTTCAGGTATACAGGCTGATATCAGGAAACCCTCATGCCAGCTATACCGATTTTATGAAAGATCTCGGTCGTCCATCAGGCTACATCCCTCCGGGAGTACATCTGGACATGTCGGATTATTGGATAACATCCTTTATCGGAGAACACGGCTTACGAAGACCAGATACTTCTGTCTTCCAATGCTATCCGGGACTTGCACAGGGTAAAAAAGCTGAGGACGCGAGAGAGACGGATACAGTGACCGAGTTTGACGGAAAGCTGCTTTCACCGGGGAAAGAACTCGATCCACGGGAAAATGCAGGACTCGTCATGTCGGCATCTATGCTGGAGAAGTTTGCAAATTGCCCTTACGCATACTTTCTCTATCATGTGCTAAAAGTGAGGCCATTGGAGGAGATTACCCTTACCGAGGATACCTGGCTGGACGAAATGCAGAGGGGATCCCTCCTCCATAAGCTCTTCGAAAGATTCATGAGAGAGATAACCACCAAAAAGGAAAAGCCGTCTGTTGCAAAACATACCACTCTTATTAAAACTCTTCTTGAAGAGATCATTCAGGAATTCAGGGATAAGATTCCGCCGCCAAGCGAGGCAATCTTTGCACAGGAAAGAAAGATACTGCACAAGGCAGCAGACATATTTTTAAAGACGGAAGAGAACCGATGCGAGAGATACTCCCCTGCCTTCTTTGAGTTTGCCTTCGGCTCAGAAGACGCAGAACCTGAACTCAGGGAACCAGTAAAGCTTTCCTTAGGGACGGGAAAGTCATTCAACCTGTCCGGGAGGATAGACAGGATCGATAAGATAACGGAACATGAATGCGCTGTCATAGATTATAAGACCGGAAGTGCATACAAATACAAGAACAATGTCTGTTTCAACAAAGGGAAAAACATTCAGCATGCGCTCTACGCTATTGCTGCCGAAAAGCTTCTCAGAAAAATAGAGAAGGATGAAAAGTTGGCTGTCACATCATCAGGGTATCTCTTCCCCACAGAAAAAGAAACCGGAAGGCTTCTGATATACGGGAGAAACGACACTCAACTGAAGCAATTACTTGAACTGCTTTTTGACATCATCAGGACAGGGATTTTCATACCTTCAAATGAAAAAGACTCATGCACATATTGTGACTACACGAATATTTGCGGGGAGTCGGTAAAAGAGAGAACCAGGCTGAAATTTGAGAACATGGATAACAGCGAAATCGTAATCTTGAAAAAGCTTGAAGACTATGAGTAAGAAACACGAAAAAGACATTCACCTGATCGACAAGGCTCCCCGGGATGCCATCGTCACAGAGCTTGACAGAACCATGATGGTCGAAGCCGGTGCCGGTTCTGGAAAAACGACAAGTCTCGTAAACCGCATGGTTGCACTGATCGGGGAAGGGAAAGCAACGATAGCAAAAATTTCTGCCGTCACATTCACCAGGAAGGCTGCTGCTGAATTACGCCAGAAATTCCAGATAGCACTTGAAAGAAAGTTCAAAGAAGCAGTCAGCGAACAGAGGGAACTGTATGGAAGAGCGCTCGCTGACCTTGAACAGGTTTTTACCGGAACTATTCATTCATTCTGCGCACGGCTTCTGAGAGAGAG
>JBGPPR010000290.1:0-2096 GCA_041488675.1 Thermodesulfovibrionia bacterium | reverse complement strand
TGTTCACTTCATTTATTATTTCTCTATCAGCAATCAAAAACCCGACTCTTAATCCAGCTAACCCGATTTTACTTAAAGTCCTCATGATCAAGAGGTTCTTATAGTCCTTAAGCAGGGGGAGAAATCCCTCTCTACTCGAAAAAGGCTGGTATGCCTCATCGACCACTACAAGAGATGGTGACGAGTGACGAGTGACGAGTGATGAAGTTAAATCTATTATTTCTAATATCCTGTCAGAGGAAAAACAGTTCCCTGTTGGATTATTCGGTGAGCTTAAAAAGATTAATTTGGGTTTTTCTCTGCGTATCGCCCCGGGTATACTCTTCATATCGAGGTCGAATTCTTTATCGAGAGGTATCTCAATTTGTTTCTCACCAAGAGCCTGTGTGATAATTCCGTACATTGAGAAAGTGGGTATCGGGTAGAGTACCGGACCGCCAAAGGTCGTAATGAGATAATAAATTAGTTCATCCGATCCATTGCCCTGCAGTATGCAATCCGGTTTTACTCCGACATATTTTGATATCAACTTTTTTAAAGCCTTTGCCTCCGGGTCAGGATATCTATTTGTTTCTACAGGTACTGCCGCTTTTAGTAATTTCTTAAACCCATAGGGGCTCTCATTTGCATCAAGCTTGACCAGGCATGGAATCTCCTTTGCTTCATAGGCTGATAAAGAGCGAATATTAGGACGGACGAGTTTCTGAATATCCATAACGAATGCATTATACCACAACAATATTCCCATCTTTCCTATGTTCTTCAGACATTTCTGTGGTTAAATCCATGCTTCTACTCGCTTGACGGGAATTTTCCCTTCTTTTCCCCTCCCTTGATGGTCGCCTCGGGCGACTCGTCCGCACTCAGGCGTACTCGCCGAGGAGAGCCGAGGAGAGGAGGGGATTGTGGGGAGGGTGTTCTCTTATTAACAAAGTAAATCTGTCTGCTATTTATTGGTTCACCCTCTCCCCTCAATGGAGAGGGATCTTTGCATCCACTCAAATCCCAGGGGCTCTTTTTTAAAAAGGGGATAAGGGGAGATTACCGATTGAAGTGCCCTGTGACTTTTTGCAGTTTTTTTGATAGACTTTCATAAAGCTGTGAAAAGCCAACATGAGAAATGGGTTGTTGTCTTCACTACCTATGAGTCTTTTGAGGCAGAGATCATAAAGGATCTGCTTGAAAGTGGAGGTATTCCTGTCGTAGTACGATCATCAAAAGTAAGGCCTTATCCCGTCAATATCGGAAAAATGGGTGAGGTAAAGATACTGGTCAGGGAAGAGGATAAGGCGGAAGCAGAGAGGGTCATAAAAGAAGGACAGGGTCTTCCTACGGAATAACTTTGTTCAACGGATATTCTACTATTCCCGATGCACCTGCCATCTTGAGTTTCGGAATAACGTCACGGACAACCTTTTCGTCAATCATAACCTCAAGGGCATACCATCCCTTATCAGAAAGGGGTGATAATGTCGGTGAATGCATAGCAGAAAGAAGAGTCATCACCCTTTTAAGTGAACCCTGCGGGACGTTCATCTTGAGTCCGACTTTTTCCTCTGCAGCAAGGGCGCCCTTGAGGAGCATCAAGATATTCTCCATCTTCAGTTTCTTCCAGCTATCCCGCCATGACTTTTTGTTCGCAATAAATCTCGTGCTTGACTCGAGAATAGTCTCAACAATCCTCAGATTATTCGCCTTTAAGGATGAACCCGTCTCGGTAAGCTCAACGATCGCATCAGCGAGATGAGGGGGTTTCACCTCTGTTGCTCCCCATGAAAAATCCACTACTGCCTTAATACCTTTTGATTTAAGATACTTCTTTGTAAATCCTACCAGTTCAGTTGCGATGCGCTTTCCATTCAGATCCTTCAAAGTTTTTATCTTTGAATCATTGGGAACAGCTATTACCCACTTTACAGGCCTGAGGCCTTCTTTTGCATAAATAAGCTCAGCGACCTCATAGACATCAGCGTTCTGCTCCAATATCCAGTCTTTCCCAGTAAGCCCGCAGTCGAGCACTCCGTTTTCGACATATCCTGCCATCTCCTGTGCCCTGATCAGCATCGCCTCAATCTCAGGGTCATCGAAAGAAGGAT
>JBGPPR010000289.1:0-2111 GCA_041488675.1 Thermodesulfovibrionia bacterium | reverse complement strand
GTGTTCCATGCCTTTCTGATCCTGGTGCCTATTTTTCTACTTGGGCATAATATTTTGTTAGATCAATCCTGGGGGCTGAGCCTCTGGAGTCTGCCTGAATCCATCACGGATATCTTGACTCTGGTCTTCTTGATCTGTGTGGCTTTTTTTCTTGGTCGCCGTCTCTTTTTATCTCGGGTCCGGGCTATCACGACCCTCTATGACTATGTGATTTTGCTCATCGCTGCGGCCCCTTTCCTGACAGGGTACATCGCCTATCACCAGTGGTTTAATTATGATACGGTGATAACACTACACATTCTGGCGGGAGAAGTCATGCTCATTAGCATCCCGTTTACGAAACTCGGGCACATGCTTTTTTTCTTCCTTTATCGCTTCCTGATCGGGAATGAATACAGTTTCGCAAGGGGAGAGAAAACCTGGTAAAGGAAAGGACCTTCTGACATGGAGAATAGTATGCTTCATCAGGAAATAAAGCCCGTTGATGTGAAAAAGATTAAAGGAATGCTGAATCGAAAAAAAGGGAAAATGAAACGATATTTATCCCATTGCGCCCATTGCAGTCTCTGTGCCGAAAGCTGTTTTTTATATATGGCCCACAACAAAGACCCTCAATACATGCCTTCTTATAAGGTAATCTATTCATTGGGTAAATTATATAAAAAAAGAGGCAAAGTGGATCGGAAATTTCTGAATGAGATCAAGGGGATCGTGTGGAGGAACTGCGTGCTTTGTGGCCGCTGTTACTGCCCGATTGGAATTCATGTCCCCAGTATGATTGCTTTTGCTCGTAGCATTTGCAGGTCTCAAGACGTATATCCACAGCTCGATGAGGTTTCATCGGAGAGCTGGTTGTAATAGGGGAAGTTGGTTTCTTAAGGAGAAATGGAATGAAGAGGATCATCTGCGGGGGGGTCGCGATTATGTTTTTTGCTCTCATCGTTTTAATCGGCTCTCCCCTCCAAGCACAACCGGAAAAGATTGTATTAGATCATTCAAAGATCTCGGGAGGAAAAACACGACCTGAAGTGACTTTTCTTCATAACCGTCACATGGAAAGTGACCTGTCATGCAAGGACTGCCATCACGTTTATGAAAACGGAAAAAACGTCCTGGATGAGTCTAATCTCGAGGAAGGAAATCAGGGGATCCGTTGTTCAGCTTGCCACGGCCCGAAGTCTCGACTCAATCTACAGGAGGCCTTTCATAACCAATGCATAGGTTGCCATACAAAGAAAAGGACAGGTCCCCGTTTTTGTGGAGAATGTCATGTACGAAAATGATGGGATCTCCGCTGAGTTGCCACCTCATGGAACACGATGAGGATTGGCAGACCAATGTGACGGTAATCCTGACGGGCAGGTTGGAAAACTTTTTATCGCTTTTTAACAAAACAGACTTGGAGGGAAAAAATGATTGTTGCTGAAAGAAAGCCTTTTGATGAGATCAAAGAGGTGATGAAAGGCTTCAGGAAGGTTTTGAATGTGGGTTGTGGAGGCTGTACATCCATCTGTATGGCCGGCGGTCAAAGGGAAGTCAATATCCTAAATGAAGAACTCCAAAACGCATTCAAACAGGATGGTGCCTCATTCCAGGTGGATGGGTTTACCATCGAACGACAGTGCAATGCCGATTTTTTTTCGGAGCTGGATGAGATCACAAGGAGCTACGAAGCCTTGCTCTCCATGGCTTGTGGTGCCGGCGTCCAGTTTCTTGCCGATCGATATCCTCAAAAACCGGTGTTTCCCGCTCTGAATACCGTTTTCGTCGGCGTGGACAAGGATATCGGATGGTTTGAGGAAAATTGCCGGGCCTGCCGAGAGTGTGTCTTGGGAGAGACAGGAGGAATATGTCCTGTTACAAGATGTGCTAAAAGCCTTTTTAACGGACCTTGCGGAGGAACTTCTCGAGAAGGTAAATGCGAAGTAAGCAAGGACACTCCTTGTGCCTGGTTTGAGATCCATAAGAGATTAAAGGAACAAAATAGGTTAGAAAACATCCTAAGGGTAAAACCTGCAAGGGAATGGCGAAATCAAACTCAAGGGACTCTGGTTCAGGAAGCTTATAAGAAAAGATATGCAAAGTGAAGTACCCCGCAGCAGAGCTGCGGG
>JBGPPR010000288.1:0-2112 GCA_041488675.1 Thermodesulfovibrionia bacterium | reverse complement strand
GTATTTTAGCCATGTCATGGGTGACGGACCCAAAAGCCAGGACATCAGACATCTTCAGAGGGTCGACGCCGAATCGCCTTATGGAGAGTACCGGCCCATCTAAGGCAAGAGGAGGAATGATAGCATTTACCCTCGAACCGTCAGGAAGACGTGCATCAACATAGGGAGAGGATTCGTCTACTCTGCGGCCAATCTTAGAAACTATCCGGTCAATTATCTGAAGGAGATGATTGTCATCTCTGAAGGTCACGTCAACCTTATGTAACTTCCCGAATTTTTCAATATAGACCATGTTGTATCTGTTTACGAGAATATCTGATATGTCCGGATCGGAGAGGAGAGGTTCGATAGGCCCCAGGCCAAAGGTCTCGTGCATGACGTCTACGACCAAGCTATCTCTCTCCGGTGTACTGAGAGGGGTATTCTCTTCCGAGATCAGGGTTTCGACTATTCTTCCAATCTCCCTTCCCAGTATATCCTGGTCTACGAGATCAATACTTGAAAAATCAAGCCGTTCAATCAGCTTTCGATGTATCTTTGTTTTGAGGTTCTGATATACATCAAGCCTCAAAAATTTAGTCTGTTCGGGAATGTCCTCCCTTTTTGACATTGTATTAATACCTCCCCGTCTTTACATTCATGGTTATAGTCTTTGCCAGTTCTTTTATGTTTTGGTTCAGCTCTGACTTTGGAGCGCCTACGTTTAAGGGAACCCCCCTGTTAAGGCATGAAATAACGGTATCATAATCATTAGGGATACTCCAATGGATCGGAAAATTCAGGGCTTTTTCTGCATCCTCTATCTTAATATCTCCTTTTTTCAAATACCTGTTTGCAGTGAGTTTTATTTTATCCATTCCAAAGCCCTTCTTCTCAAAGAATTTCAGATACCTCTGGATATTGGTTATGGAAGGCAAACTCATTACGAATACTAACAATACCATATCAGATATTTCGATAGCAGTTGTTGTCCTGTCTAAAAGGGTCTCTGTATCTATGATGATATAGTCATACATTGTCTTCAGAAGACTGAGGACTTTCTTGATCTCCCCTGCCGAAATGGAGATTCCTTCTTCTACCCTTTTTGGCTCCGCTAAGACAGATATGCCGGAAGAATGTTTTTGTATGACTCCCTGGAGAAAGGATTTATCAAGTCTGCTGATATTCGTTGTTACATCACTGACTGTGTAGGAGGCTTTCATGTTCAGAAAAGTGGTTACATCGCCTGCATTCAGGTCCAAATCTATGAGGATTGTGGGCTTCATTGTGATTTCGTATATAGACGTTGCCAGATTAATGGAAAGAGTTGTGACACCAACTCCACCTTTCGGGCTGAAGACAGTGATAATATGGCCTACTTGCTCTTCAGGAGAAGTTTTTATTAACCAGAGCCGGCCAAGTTTCTGTAATGCAAATGAGAGGTCTGTCTCGGAGATTGGTCTCAAAAGATATTCAGTGGCTCCTGCCCTTATGATCTTGAGAATGGTTTCAGATGACTTGTCAGCACTTGTGGCAAAAATGGATATCTGAGGGAAACGGCCTAGTATATGGGAAATCCTTTCGATCGTGAGGCCAACGTTTTCCCCAACTTCCATTATGGCGACCATAGGTCTCTTTTTGTGAATAATTTCAAATCCGCTTTCAAAAGTCGTGGCTGTACCTTCGAGAATCACATCGTCGCCAAGATTTTTGATGTACTTGACCATGCTGTTACTCGAATCGGTATCGCTGTCTATAATGACTACCGAGATGTTCTGCGGCAACTTATTGTTAATCCTCCCTTGAGTTATAAACTATTTGCGTAAACAAGTCTTGCTCTATTACCGAATCGCTTATCAGTAAGACCATGAAGAAAATACCAAGCATGATTGAGATTCTTCTGTCTGAACGACCTCGCGATGACAAACAAAAGAATCTCTTGCTTATTGAGGAACTTCATTTCATTCCTGAACTGGTCTCTCCACTTTGAGTCTGTGGCTCGCCTTTTGCCCCTTCAGGAGTGCTTGAGCTTCTGGGTATAGGTATCCACTGGAACTCCCTTTCTTCATCAGGTGTCGGACGGTTGTCTGTCGGAAGTGGAGTCTTTACTCCAGGAGCTATTGGCTTAACCAG
>JBGPPR010000287.1:0-2133 GCA_041488675.1 Thermodesulfovibrionia bacterium | reverse complement strand
TGCCATCATCTCTGACTGTTTCCTGTAATACTCTGGTTCCCGCATTACCTCGAGTGTCAGACGTGGATCGTTTTCTGTCCTGGACTTAATCTTTTCGAACTCAGTGGTATCTCGCAACTTGAATATCATTGAAGAATATGCAGGTCTCCGGAAGGCCTGCATGAATTGTATGACGTCGCCCCATATCTCGGAATTAAAGCTTGTGTTCCCTGCATCGAATATCCCGACAACAGTCCAGTCTCTCATGGCAAAGCGAAGAGTTTCCCCCAAGCCTCCTCCCTGAAACCGCTTTGCTATGCTTGAACCCGCAATGATCTCTGATGAACCAGGTCTCGGCATACGCCCCTCGATGAGTCTCACCTGTGGACGGAGCATTATTGAGTGTTCTTCAATTCCTCGGATAACTACATTTGATGGCTTATCGGTTCCTCGTTTCAGAAGGGCAATGAGTACCACCAGTTCTTTTGAAACCAGCCGTTTCCCGTCCGCTCCTATGGCAATCTCAGGCTGCATCTCGACGATCGATGCCTGCAGGCGATCAACTCCGCTCTGGACTTCAGAGCCTGCTGCCTTCCGGACAACGACAACGTTTTCATGTGAACCGGTCTCAACGAGTGTCTTCTGAAGCCCTTCTGCGAGCATAAGAACTGATGCAAAGACAAATACCACCAATGCCATGCCAGATGCAGTGAGCACCGTGGTGAGTCTGCGGGTCCAGAGGTTACGGAGGCTATATGAAAGAGGTATCTTCACTTATCCTATCCTCCTGAGTCCATCGGCAATACGAATCTTTACAGCTCTCCAGGCTGGGAATATTGCTGCCACGAGCCCTACAAAGAAGGAGGCTACGATGTCCATGGCGATTGTCTCCCGTTCTACATTGAATACGGGGAAATAGACGCTCAGTTCCTTACTAAAGATTTTGGCTGCAGGAAAGGTGAGAAGAATACCAAGTGATGCACCAAGCATCGTAATGAAAAGGGATTCACCAAATATCAAGCCAGAAACATGAAAGCCACCAAAACCGAGTGTCTTGAAGATTGCATATTCACCGATTCGCTCACGCGCTGTCATCGCCATGCTGTTAGCAACAACAGCCAGAATGATAAAGATAATGACGAACGAAACAAGCTTTATTGCGATGACGATTGCCTCTGTCATTGAGATAAAGCTCAGCGTGAATGCCTTTTCAGTTTCGGTCAATGTCTCTGCAAGAGAGTTTTTAAAGGTCTTGTCAACCCTGACCGATACATCTGCCGCAAGATCAGGGTGATTTATCTCAATCATATACCAGCCGACCTGATCAGCCCAGGAACGGCCGGCTTTTTTCAATGTCTCATTGAGATATTCCCAGTGGAATAAAAAGGCGGTCTCATCAACATTCTCATCTCTCCCTTTGTAGATGCCGCGTAGGACAAAATCCCAATTGCCGGGAAAGATCGTTCCCTTCAACGTAATGATATCACCAAGCTTCCACCCATACCGTTCAGCGAGCTTGCGTCCTGCAACAGCTCCCTTGCGGTCGCGGAAGACAGCAGCCTTCTGGTCTGGCGGAAGGATAATCTCAGGGAATATAGGAAGATACGTTTTTGGTTCAACTGCGTAGTTTGCGAAGAAATGTTTTTCATCAATGTAGATGCCGCCAAACCAGGTACCGTACGAGACACTCTTCACACCTTCGATCTGTCGGATCTTCTCTTTATAGGCAAGGGGGAGCGGAAAGACAAGGGAGACGGCATTTCTCGTGACAAGCCGGCTTGCAGAAGCTGTCTCTACACCTAAGTACCAGGTGCTTATGACAGTCCTCAGGAGTCCGAAGGCAAGGATAGCGATTGCTACACCGAGGATAGTCAGAGAGGTGCGGAGCTTGTGTCGAAATGCATTCTTATAGATGAGTTTGATTATGTGCATTTAAAATGCCCTTGTCGAGGTGCATGATGATATGTGCTTTTTTCGCAGCCCTCGGGTCATGAGTGACCAGAATGATAGTCTTGCCGAGTTCATGAACGAGACGCTCCATCAGCCCGAGCACATCATTTGCAGATACGCGGTCGAGGTCACCTGTCGGCTCGTCAGCAACCAGTATTGTTGGATCGGTCACAATCGCACGAGCAATAGCGACACGCTGCTGCT
>JBGPPR010000286.1:0-2138 GCA_041488675.1 Thermodesulfovibrionia bacterium | reverse complement strand
CCTACACCTCCGAAAACCACCTCTCCAAGTTGCATCATAACCATTGGTACTGAACCTCCCAGCGGGCTGAACGAATCATGCATGGCATTAACAGAACCGTTTGACGCAGCAGTGGTTGCAGTAGCCCAGAGAGCTGAATTCGCTATGCCGAAGCGCGCCTCCTTGCCCTCCATGTTGCCGCCGGTCTGGAGATTGCTCGGCGTCTGATCTACACCTGCTGCGGCAAGAAGAGGGTTTCCCGTCTGTTCAAAGGAGTAGCATAAGAGCAGGAGCGGGATGAATATGACAAACATGGCAGCGAGTAATGCCCATCCCTGACGCTTGTCGCCAACCATCTTGCCGAAGGTGTAACAAAGCGCAGCAGCAATGAGCAGGATCGCCAATACCTCCAGGAAATTCGAGAGAGGTGTCGGGTTCTCAAAAGGATGGGCTGAGTTCACATTGAAAAAACCGCCGCCATTGGTTCCAAGCTGCTTGATCGCAATCTGCGAAGCCGCAGGCCCCATCGGCAATGTCTGCTCTGCAACATGGACCGGCTCTGTGACCGGCTTTCCATCAGCATCAAGTTTGGGATTGTCATATCTGATCGTCTGCAGGAGCGGAACGTTCTTGTAGGGACTGAAGTTCTGCACCACTCCCTGCGATACAAGCAGCACAGCCATTATCAGAGAAAGGGGCAGCAGGATGTAGAGAGTAGAACGCATAATATCTACCCAGAAATTGCCGATTGTGCTTGCTGTCCGCCGCGTGAATCCCCGGATAAGCGCAACGAGAACAGCCATTCCCTGAGCAGCGGAGACGAAGTTCTGGACGCCGAGACCCATCATCTGCGACAGATAGCTCAGGGTCGATTCACCGCCATAGGACTGCCAGTTTGTGTTGGTGATGAAACTGACCGCTGTGTTGAAGGCCAGATCAGGCGCAACTCCCGGAAAACCTTGCGGGTTCAGCGGCAGTATCCCTTGAAGGCGCAAAATCATATATAAAAGGAAGAAAAAGGCAAGATTGAAAAGAATCGCAGACCCTGCATACGCTTTCCAGGACATTTCGTCCTCCGGACGTATTCCAAACATGCGGTAAATCAACCGTTCCAGCGGACCGAGGATACGGTCGAGCCAGCACGGCTCTCCCTCATATACCCTTGCCATATAACTGCCGAGCGGCTTGACAAGGGCGACAAGAACTACCAGATATAAGACCAGCTGGAGAATTTCATTTGCTGTCATGAGAATATCTCCGGCTTCAGAAGCGCTATTACAAGATAGATCAAAAGACCCACGGCAACGATGCCGCTTATCCAATAAAGGGTTCCCATTGTCACCTCATTATCTCCATTTGCTACATTTTTTTTCTTACTTAACCTTTTCCGCAAGTTGCACCAGCAACCAGGAAAGTGCGAAGAAAACTACAGTGATTCCGATGTAGATCAGGTCCATACGCACCTCATTTTTTTTAGAGTGTATCAGAACGCAAATAAAGATAGTACAAAAAATGGGTCTTCAGATATAAAAATTATGTAAAGAAAGAAGGGACGCAGATTATTTAAGATCAAAGAATTTGATGGTTTCAGGTTGTAGATCTGCGGGTTCCGAAGTCTTACCTATTCAACCCAATCAGCAATAAAGATATCGGTAGCTCTCGGTTTTTCCGGGTTCCTGTTTGAGGCATAGACAATTTTTCTTCCATCAGGAGAAAACATGGGAAAGCTGTCAAAAGTATTGTTATAAGTAATTCTTTCAAGGCCGGTGCCATCCATATTAATGAGATAGAGTTCGAAATTATGACCAAATCTCTTTATGTCTTCATGCCAGTCATCCATATTACTTGAGAAGATAATGCGCTTGCCGCCGGGATGCCACGAAGGAGCCCAGTTTGTTGCGCCGTTATGTAATATTCTCCTCTTCACTGTTCCGTCCACATTCATAACCCAAAGATCAAGAGGTACAGGAACTACATAATTGTTTTTCATACAGTCACGCCACAGGGCCAACTCCTCTTCTGTCTCCGGGTACCACGCACGCCAGACTATTTTACTCCCGTCAGGGGAAATCCACGGACCGCCATCATATCCTATCCTGTCGGTAAGCCTCTTAACATCTGGGCCATCAGAATTCATAATGTAGATATCAAAATCACCT
>JBGPPR010000285.1:0-2141 GCA_041488675.1 Thermodesulfovibrionia bacterium | reverse complement strand
GTTGTTTGTGGTATAAGATATAACCATAGCGTGACTACTAAAGAAAAAGGTAGGTACAATATGGTAGAAAAATTCTTTTTGTGTTATATGTGTGTCGTCCTTGTATTTGCTTTTGCCGAGCATGGTTAAGCTTTTGATTCTGGGAGCGATTTTTATGGTAACAGGATATCTGCTGTATGAGAAGAGAGTTTTGAAAGGGGAGTAAAGATTAACAATAGAGCCTCTTGCAAAAGTATTTGTGAAATACGCCCTATTTTCTTGTCAAAAGCATTTTTCAAGTTCTTACGGTTTGTTCAACTCAAAATTACGGCTTGAAGCTTTCAATTCATTCGTCTTTGTGTTTCTGAGTCTGTTTTTGAACGTAGGTATCCCTTTATTTGTTAAAAATGGCTTAAAAGTATCTTTGGTTTCACGTCGATAATTTCAACAACTGGTCAGCGAACAAAGCGATAACTCCAAACATCAGGTGCAGCTTAACTTTCCTATATCCGCGTACCATCACTGTTTCGCCCCCAAACTCTCCCTTTAATCTGCTGTTAAATCTCTCTGCAGCAGTCCTCTCGTTATATCTCAATGCCTCAGCAGGTGTCATTGGCAATGCGTCTCCGCGCCGAGGATTCCTGTCTATGATAGGCACATGCCCTAAGACCTTACTCACTTCATGTATCTGTTTCGCATCATATGCGGAATCCATCAAATCGTACAAATAGGTTATCCTGTCTGTGGTCATCCTCATCATTGGGATCGCCACCTGACTGTCATGCAATGACGCCGAGGTCAATATTGTCGTTATGGGCAACCCACAATCGTTTGTGTCTACGTGAAACTTATACCCTCTCCATGTTTCCTTATAGCCCTGTGCATTCGTCTTGCAGCCGACATCACAGACTGTCGGGATATCCCTAAGAGCCTCTTCCGCCGTTTGATTAACCTGCTTGTTCAACCGGTTGTCCTCTTTCTTGTTTTCTCTTTTTTCTCCCTTCTTAGGGCGGCCTTTCTTTTTGGGCTCCATCTTTATTTTCTCTTTCTTCGTCGGCTTCTCATTTCCTACTATTGCTGTTGCATCTCGCGATATATGTCCAACTATCTGCTCCGATAAATTTTCTTCTACCATGGCCTCGTGCACTTTGTCTCCTAATTCACTCTCTGCAAATTCTTTAAAGGCCCTCGAAAATGTCGCCTCAGACGGAAACGAACCCTTCTTCTTTACCAGCCTGAGCAGGCCTCGCTTTTCTGAATAGCCTTCATGAATCACTACAAAACTCTTATTCTTGAAACCGCATATTCTCCCTAAATTCGGCGCGGTCTTAAGTTCCTCTATCAGTATGCTCGTTTTTTCAAAGCCATATACTGCCTTCGCTACAAAGGCCCGAGCTATTGCATAGCGATCCTTCAGTTTCCGTCCCATCCATTGGTACTCCGGCGATTTTACATGCTTCTCTATCCCGACGAGTTCCAGGATCGTAATTAGTCTCTTTTGCTTCTCCGTTATCGGGTCTGTAAAACTCTCCTGAAGATGTGGAAATAAATCCGCTTGTATTTTTGCTTTTAACCATGATATCGTTTCCCTGAGGCGCATTAGTTCTCCTTTTCTGTTTGATTTTTGCCTAACAAATTCTAACAGATGGAGAACTGATTTGCCTTATAAAATCTCTCTTATTTTATGACTTTTGCAAAAGCCTCAAGAGGCTCGAAATTATATGACTTTACCATTATTAGAACGAATAGAGCTCGATCCAAGAGTGTGTAATGGAAAACCTGTGATTAAAGGAACCAGAATTCCTGTTACGGTAATCCTCGAGCAACTAGCAGAGGGGGAATCCTGGGATAAGATACTCGAAGGTTATCCCGAGCTTACCAGGGATGATATTCACGCTGCCCTCTATTATGCAAGGGTGTCGCTTGATCACACTGAAATAAAAGCTGTAAATGCCTGAAATGCTGAGGCTTTACCTGGATCAAATGTTCCGGGTAAATGTTGCAAAAGCATTACGTGATCAGGGCCATGATGTCATACGTGCCTCAGAAACAGGCCAGGCTCGGGCTGACGATCAGATGCTTATTCCATTCCTAGGCGTCCACACCCAGGAGCAATTTAAAGATCATCTTGTGATACTTTCAGAAAAGCGTGCCAAATGGGT
>JBGPPR010000284.1:0-2165 GCA_041488675.1 Thermodesulfovibrionia bacterium | reverse complement strand
TTTTCCAGAAGGGCTTGACGAGTTCGAAGTTAACGTACGTGAAGGATAGCTGGTATTTCTGGGCATAGTTGTAAACTCCGGGGTTTCCTGCACCCGAGATGTGGTCCCTGAGCCTTCTGCCTATGCTGTATTGTTTTGAATCGCTTTTACCGATGTAGATAAGCCTCGACTCCCTAAATGGGTACGGGATGGCGAGGTTGTCCAGGTATATGAGGTACAGGCCAACGTAGCCTTTCAATGGGTTGATGGTTGCGTCAGTTAGCTTGTAGGCCCGGGAGAACGTAACTCTTTTGGTTTCCATAAACGGTAACTATAGCAGATCAGGTTTTAAACGTTTCCCCTCGATTCCGGCAGTTTTATAAAGCCGAAGGCACACCCCACGACCGGGGCTGAGGTGAAGAGAATTGACTGACGAAATTATAAAATCGGGTGAGGAGATAGTCAACGAGTTCTTCGAACAAGTCCTAAAGAATGAGAGCCTCGACCGCGCTACGAGGGAGGCGTTGTCTGAGCTTTTCAAGACAGGTAACTTTAGCAAGGGAGCGATAGAAAAAAGGCTTGAGTCTATCAGGGAGGCGGCTGTAAAAGAAGATGGTGACCCTAAGAAAAATTAAACTTGAAGGGTTCAGGGGAGCCAGACTACCTGTCGAAATGGACTTTACCAATCGCCATGCCTCCGTAGCGATTTACGGAGACAACGGCGGTGGCAAGAGCACGATTACAGATGCTCTTGAATGGTTCTATTTCAACAAGATAGAGCACCTTTGGCGGGAGGACTGCAAGGAGGAATGCCTGAGGAACACCCACTTCCCTGACAACCAAGATATCCTTTTATCAATTGATTTCAGCGATACCCGCCTTAATTCAATTAAGACCCTGAATGCCAAATTCCGTAGCAAATACAGCAATGGCACGCAAGAGTTCAACGATTACCTTGAGCAGTCCAAAAAGGAGCGGCTCTTCCTCAGGTATGGGGATGTACTAAGGTTTGTGCTGCTCACCAAGGGAGAAAAGCGCACCCAGATACTCGACATAATTGGATACCGCCATGTTAGTGATATAAGAAGCACACTCGTATCGGCCTGTAATTCTCTTGAAAAGAATTCAAAATTTAGGAGCGTAAGGGACCAAATAGAAAAGAACAATGCTTACCTGATGGACAAAATCGGCCAGACGATAGAAAGCGAAGGAGACCTTTATCTCATCGTCAACACCCAGATTAAGCCCTTAAACCTTGGAATTGTAGTCACTGATAAGGCTTCACTTAATGCATGCATAGAGACAATCCAAGTAAAGACAGATAAGATCAAACTTGAAAGAAGCCAAAAGCTCTCTGATTTGCAGCAAGCACTTGAAAGCTTGAAAAAGGAGGTTGAAAAGACTGAAAACTATGATGGTTTTCTCACGGCATACGCTGAACTGCTAAAAGACAAGGAGAAAATCAGGAGGATAGGTCTTAGGCAGCTTCTTGAGCAAGGACAGGATGTTATACAAGACAAGATAGTTGGTGAAAACATCTGCCCCCTATGCCTTAGTAGCATTGATTCCATAGGCGTTCTCAATGAAATAGCTGAAAGGCTACAGGAGCTTGAGGAAATCAACAAAGAAGTGCAAGAGGCGAATTCAAAGAAAAGCTTGGCCCTGTTAAACCTTAGGAGCATCAAAAAGGCACTCGATGAGGTGACGCGTGCCAAGATAGAAGACGATGCTGACTTTAAGGCGGTGAACAATGCGGTTTCAAAAACCCAGACTTCTCTCGAACAGGCCATTAAAGACGTGGAAGGGAAATTTGAGCGGCTTGAAATCATTGAGAAGGACGCCGACGTGTTTGAGAAGCAGTTTAGCAACCTGAAGACCGAGATTGCTGGATTATTTCCAAAGATAAAGACGAAGATGGCTGCCCTGGCAGAGACAGAAGACCAACGGCTTCAATTCCAGGTATTTGACCTCATAGGCAATGTAAATCGGATATTCAAAGACAATAAAGTGTTGTCGAAAGAACTTGATATCTTTGAAGCGCAGATAGATACGGTCACCAAGATTAGAGACTCATTCATACAGCTTCAGGGGGAGATTCTGCAGAAAGCACTTAATGCGATCTCTGCTGATGTTGATAAGTTTTACAGCCAGATGAACGAAGAGGAGGGAATAGAGAAGATTCGGTT
>JBGPPR010000283.1:0-2165 GCA_041488675.1 Thermodesulfovibrionia bacterium | reverse complement strand
CGCTGTATTTTAAGCGGAAATACTTTGCTGCTGAGTATTGCCAGATTAAAGGGACTGAGCCGTTATAATCGGTGCAATAGTTGAATAAACATTAAGGAGATTGTAATTGGATATCAGAAAATTGATAAAAAGTCTGCTCTTCATTTTTGTGGTTTTGAGTTTGGGGGTTCTTATTTATAAGGAATTCTCTCCCAAAAGTAAGAGCAATGCTACTGACGTCGAAGTAAAACAGAGTGATACAATGTCCGCTTCCGGTAAATCTGTGGTGGCAGCGGAGAGCCGGTCTTTAAAAGAAACTGTAACGAAACAGCAGAATCCGGTTTCCTCATCTCAGGTTGCGGAGAAATCCCGGAATGCAAAGGTTATCGCCTATTATTTCCATGGGACGTTCAGATGTTCGACATGCCAGACTATTGAGAAGTATTCAAAAAAAGCCATTGAATACTACTTCGCAAACGAACTGAAGAATGGAACACTTGAATTCAAGTCGCTCAATGTGGAAGAAGCAGAGAACCGTCATTATGTTCAGGATTACCAATTATTCAGCAGATCTCTTGTGATCTCCCTTGTAAAACAGGATAAGGAGGTAACCTGGAAAAATCTGACGGATGTCTGGAAGCTTGTGAGGGACAAGGACAAATTCTTTCAGTATGTAAAAGATGAAGTAGAAAAATTTCTCAAGGAAACCTAACCGATGGAATTGTTTTTTTTAGCTTCAGCCGTTTGGCTTGGAATATTAACATCGGTCAGCCCCTGTCCTCTGGCTACGAATATAGCGGCAGTATCCTTTATTTCACGGCGGATTACGCAAAGGAATACCGTATTCTTATCCGGAATCCTCTACACCCTTGGAAGGAGTCTCACATATATTGTCCTCGGTGTCCTTACCGTAAAAACGCTGGTGGATGTCCCGATTCTGTCGGATTTCCTCCAGAGATATGTCAACAAAATCCTGGGCATCTTTCTGATTCTCGTCGGGATGGTACTGCTTGACCTGTTGCGAATACCCCTGCCTATCCCATCGGTATCGGAAAACGTCGCAAAAAAACTGGCTGAAAAGGGAACCTTTGGCTCATTACCTTTGGGCATCCTATTTGCACTGGCATTCTGTCCGGTCTCTGCTGCCCTGTTCTTTGGAGGGTTGATTCCGATTGCAATTAAAGCAAAATCGGGGGTCGGACTGCCCCTGATCTACGGTATCGGTACCGGCCTTCCGGTACTGCTCTTTGCCTTCCTCGCCGCAGCAGGCGCGGGTTACATTAATACGCTCTATTACAGGATTACGAAGATCGAGTTTTATACAAAAAAGGTAACAGGGATTATTTTTATTATAGTGGGGATCTATTACGCCTTGGCATATATTTTTGAAATCATATAAGGAAGGTTATATTGAGCATAATTCGAGATATTCAAAGATTCATACAGGATGACACACGTCTTGCCGTGTTATTCGATAGAGTGCAGGAATATGCAGAACTCTATTTAATCGCAAAACAAAGGCAAAAGGGCTGTGACGGGATGGGTGAAGTTGCAACGCTCAAGGATGAATTCATTTATTCCCTGAACGAAATGATTCGGTACAGTAAAGAGAAAGGATATCTTTCTGATGATGTTTCTTATGAGATTGACTCTATAGCACTTGAAATGAAAGAGATGATAACCGATTGATACATCAACATTTAAGAAAGGAGGCTTGAGATGAACGATTTAACAAAGCCATGGAGGGGGATACCGAGGGAGTTGATACAATGGAACCCTCAGATCGAGGAGGAGATTTGCATTGGTTGCGGCATGTGTGTGACAGGATGCGGAAGGATGGTCTATAAATTTGATTTTGAAAAGAAGAAGCCTGTTGTTGTCACCCCTCTGAATTGCATGGTAGCCTGCGTTACTTGTGCGAATGCATGCCCATCGAGGGCTATCAGTTTTCCGCCTCTGAGTTATGTCCACAAAATGATCAAGGAGAATGACCTTATCAAGAAATCACGGGAAGAGTTGAATAACAACAGAGAAAAATACGAAAAGAAATAGGAGGACATTATGGAAGACAAACAGGTACTTCTTGACGCACTTAAGTTTCATGGACATAGGTGTTGGGCTAGCGTGGCGGGCGTGCGCATAGGGCTGGCAGCGTTACGGGTGCTGGGAGTGAAACGATCCGGTGG
>JBGPPR010000282.1:0-2167 GCA_041488675.1 Thermodesulfovibrionia bacterium | reverse complement strand
TTGGCGGTGATATTGAATCCTTTTTCAATAAGGGATTCTGTTTCTTTCCAAAGGGTCAACCGGCTCGGGCTCCCGAGAAGAGCAACGATAATTGTGGTCTTCTCACGGTCAGCAGCACAGACAAAGCAGTGCCTTGCCTGGCGTGTATATCCTGTTTTTCCTCCTATAAGACCTTCATCAGACCATAAAAGTTTGTTCGTATTTTTCAGAAATAAGTCGTTTCCTCGTAGTGTCGATACTTCCGCTACACGAGTTCCGATTATTTCCTTAAGTTTTGGATATCTCAAGGCATATCGCATCATCAGTGACAGGTCGAAGGCGGTTGTGTACTGGCCCGGGCCGGGAAGACCATGGGGGTTTATGAACTTTGTGTCTTTTAATCCCATAGCTTCTGCCTTTCTGTTCATGAGATAAACGAACCTCTCCTCAGAGCCGGCTACAGCTTCTGCAAGGGCAACTGCAGCGTCATTTGCAGATTTCATAAGGGCGGCATAGAGGAGTGTCTCAACGGTTACCTTATCACCTTCTTTGAAACCCGCTCTTGAAGCTGAGACTATAGATGCGCGTTTACTTATACTTACGACATCGGCAGCGTTTAACTCCTCTATGGCAATGATTGCTGTCATTAACTTTGTGGTACTTGCCGGAAGAAGCCTGAGGTTTGGGTTCTTCGCATAGAGGATTCGTCCTGTTGAGGCTTCAATGGCCACTGTTGCGCGGGAATGAAATTCGTCAGCATATACGGTGAACAGTAAAAAGTGAAGAGTGAAGAAGAAAAAAATTAAGGCGAAAAAAAATTTCTTATGTACGTTCCCTCTGACGACTAACGACTGACGACTAACGACTGACGACTGTTTCATAATCACCTCACCTTTAATGTTGCCAGGCTTAATAAAGCCAGCATCATCCCTATTATCCAGAACCTTACGATTACTTTTGGTTCAGGCCAGCCCTTCAATTCGAAGTGATGATGGATGGGTGCCATCTTAAATACACGTTTGCCCGTGAGCTTGAAGGATGTCACCTGCAGTATAACGGAGATTGTTTCGATGACGAAGATTCCCCCCACAACTGCGAGGACTATCTCATGTTTTGTGATAACAGCAAGGGTACCGAGAGAACCCCCGAGCCCAAGAGAACCTACATCACCCATAAAAATATCAGCCGGATAGGAGTTATACCAGAGGAAACCAAGGGCAGCGCCAAACATGGCACCACAAAAAACAGTTAACTCCCCGGTGCCGGGCAGGTAGAGGACTTGAAGATACTGGGCCAACCCCTTATGGCCCGAAATATAGACGAGTGCACCGGTGGCAAGAACTGCAATGGCAACAAGACCTGTTGCGAGTCCGTCTATTCCGTCTGTAAGATTGACAGCATTGGATGAACCTACAATCACGATCGCCGAGAATGGAATATAGAACCAGCTGAGGTCAAAGAGCCATTTCTTGAAAAAGGGTACGCTCAGGATATCTGCATATGGGTCCTTCGGATTCATGAAGAGAAAGATGCCGATGACAAGGGCAAGGACTATCTGGTTACCGAACTTGTGGAGAGCCCTGAGCCCTTCGTGGTTTTTCCTTGTGATCTTGAGATAATCATCAATAAATCCAATGAGTCCAAATCCTGCCAGGGAAACAATCATGACCCAGATGTACATATTTTTCAGATCTCCCCACAGGAAAACAGAAAGAAGTATGCAAAGAATAATAAGGATTCCTCCCATTGTCGGCGTACCTGCCTTGTTTATGTGCGTTTTGGGGCCATCATCCCGAATCTGCTGTGTCAGACTCAATCTCCTCATTTTCCCGATGATCCATGGCCCAAGGAGCAGGGAAAATATCATAGCCGTCAGCACGGCAAGGGAGGTCCTGAAGGTAATGTATCTGAAGACATTCAGAGGGGAAAACCAGTCATGAAGATTATACAAAAGGCTATAGAGCATCTGATGTCTCCAAAACCCTTTCCATACGCATACCCCGTGAGCCCTTGATCAGAAGGGTGTCTCCTTTTTTGCAGATACTCCTGATTGATTCTCTTGCCTCAAGAGAATTCTGGAATGTATAGACTTTTCCTGAGAATTCCAACGATGCAGAGGACATCAGAGGTCCTATCGCTATGAAGATATCGATCGGAAGTGCCGACATCCACTTTACAAGTCTTCTGT
>JBGPPR010000281.1:0-2168 GCA_041488675.1 Thermodesulfovibrionia bacterium | reverse complement strand
CCGACCACTCAGTATAGACTTCAGGGTAACAAGCGAGCGATTCTATGATCTCTGTTGCAGGGGTTCCAGGATAGCCTGTGGCTGCAAAAACACCAGCTTTATATGCCCCTAAAGCAACAGCCTCATTTCCTGTAAGAAGGGCATTCATGAATCAGATATTATATCATATAAAATTATTATTACTTGTAAGCCCTTTTATCTGAGTATTTACAAATACTTTTATAAATTTAAAGTCTTTTCAGTGTGAACCCGGCAATTTTGGAATGTGAAAATCATTGTTTTCTCTTCTATTTTCATAAATGGTTCTTCACGTCCACTTTTTTTCTTAAAAATCTCAATGCTTTCTTTCAGAAATCCTTCTTCATATTGATAACTCTGGGTAATTACCCCGCAGCAAGCAGGTTGTCCGACAATTCACTAATTGCTTGGTGGTAGAATAGATACAAGACAGAAACAAGGAGAGGAGTATATGGCATACATTCAGTCGTGCAAAGGACAAACCTGGTTGTTTCCACCGAGCATAGAGGATTTAATTCCAGATGATCACGTCTGCTTTTTAGTAGAAAGTCTTATTGATTCACTTGATTACAGCACCTTTGATATTCGGTACTCAGGGGCAGGACATCCGGCATATCATCCGAGGATACCTCTGAAACTGTTGATTATGGGAGTATTGGACAGGATGCGCTCTTCTCGCAGACTCGCAAGAAATGCGAGGGAGAATGTTGTGTATATGTATTTATCAGAGAAATTAACGCCTGATTTCAGAACAATCAGTGATTTCAGGAAGGATAATCCAGACTTGGTAAAAGAGGTTTTTAAACATACCGTGAGTTTTGCCAAGGAAGAAGGGCTGCTTGATTTATCTTATCTTTCGACAGACGGTAGCAAGGTAAGAGCCAATGCCTCAAATCGGAAGGTATTAACCAAAGAGGAACTATCCGTATTACTGAAATTTGTAGATGAAGAACTGGAAGAATGGGCGAAACGGGATGGCATTGAAGATGAAGCCTTTGGAGATCTCCGAGGAAGTGATCAGCTCCCGAAGCAGAGCAAGAAGACGATACAGAAAGCAGCGCAGTATTACCTGAAGAAGGTAAAAGAAAAAGGAGTTGCATTTAAAGACGAGCTAAGGGACAGACTTCAGAAGGCGCAGAATAAGGTAGATGAAGAGGGATTAAGGAAGGTAAGCGTAACAGATCCTGATAGTCGTTTTATGAAGACACAGAGCGGGAAGATAGAGTTATCGTATAATGCTCAACTGACTGTCGACAAGAGAGGGTTCATATTGGCAAACGATGTCAGTCAAAACGCCAACGATGCAGGCCAGCTTCAGCCACAGATTATCCAGACAGAAGAAAATCTTGATAAACTTCCTGAGCATTTGGTATGGAGTTTTGATGCAGGATATTTTGGGAGTGAGAACATAAAGTTACTTTCAGATAAGAAGGTAGATGGCTACATACCTGACAATAATGAGAAGAAAGTGAAAAATCTATATGACAAGCAGAACTTCAGATATGATCCCGTGCTGGATGAATACATCTGCCCAGAAAATCAAAAGATGACATTTCTTGGAGAACATACTGACATATGGAAGAAAAAGGTAGTAAGAGCATACAAGGGACAGGGATGCCTTAATTGTGAAAAGCAAAGTATATGTACAAAACGAAAGAATGGAATTCGATATCTCAAGATGTTTCCTCATGAAGGTGAAGTGAACGCAATGAGGGCGAAGATGAAGACAGCCCATGCGAGAGAGATTTATAAACTACGTCAGCAGCTTGTTGAACCTGTGATTGGAGACATAAAAGAAAATAAAGGCATAAGGGGATTTGTTACAAGAGGCTTTAAGGCAGTAAAAGCAGAATTTAATATCATCTGTTCAGCAATGAATATAAAGAAAATCTGGATATATCTCAAAGAGAAAAAGCGAGATACACGTGCTTATGTTTCTCGATTATTCCAAATGGAAAGATTCGAGTATCAACTTTGCTGAGAGTATCATTAGTAAGGGACTGAAATATAATAATTGTCGGACAACCTGCAAGCTGCGAGGTATCACAATTGAAAAAAGTCTTTCGTCATTCCGCACTTGATGCGGAATCCAGGTTGTTTTTCTTCTGGATTCCTGCTTTCGCAGGAATGACAGAATGTACAGAATGTTT
>JBGPPR010000280.1:0-2171 GCA_041488675.1 Thermodesulfovibrionia bacterium | reverse complement strand
GCATCGCCTACCCAGTTAACGCCCCTTACAAGCACGTTTTTACAGGCTTTATTCAACATGCAGTAGTTTAACCCGAACTACGAAGAAATGTCATTGCGGCTTCATGGCAACCTTGACAATTAACCACAGCAGGGCTATGATTTTATTATTACTAAGGAGTAAATAAATAAGGTATCATTATTGAAAAATCTCCCCTTGCCCTCTATGAGCCGTTGGCTCCGAGCCATAGGCCTCTTTGCCAAAGAGGGGTTTATTTCCTCCCTTTGGTCCGCCTCTGGCGGAAAGGGAAGGAGGGATTTTGTAATTGATGTCTTCATACTTATGACCTTGTTAGCATTTTCAGGAAGTTCTCGATCTTAGTGAACAGATTTTTGCAGGTTTAGAAAGAGTTTATTATGTTCAGTGACAGAAGAGATGCCGGAGTTCAGCTCGCATCAAGGCTTAAGGAATACAAAGGCCAACCAGGGGTACTTGCACTGGCGCTCCCAAGAGGTGGAGTCGCAACGGGCTATGAAATCGCCCACTATCTCAATGTTCCGCTGGACATCGTCATCGTTCGAAAAATAGGATTTCCCGGGCAACCAGAACTTGCAATAGGAGCTGTCTCTGAGACCGGTACAGTTGTTCTCAATGAGTCCATCATATCAACGTACGGTGTTCGAAAAGATTACATAGAACGGGAGATCTCCAAACAGGAAAAAGAGATATCCCGGAGAGTAGAACTTTACCGGAAGGGGAATAGACTCCCATCCCTTGAAGGGAAGACCATCATCCTCGTTGATGATGGAGTTGCCACAGGTGCTACCATGAAGGCAGCGATAACTACCCTGAGAGAAGAGAAATTGAAGAAATTAATTGTTGCTCTTCCCGTCGCTCCTGCCGGCATGGCGGATGAAATCGAACAGATGGCTGATACATTCATCTGTATCGAAACCCCTTTTGATTTTATGGCTGTCGGTGCTTATTATCATGATTTCACCCAGGTTTCAGATGAGGAAGTCGTTGACCTTCTTGAACGCTCTGCTAAAAACTTGTCTGCTTGATTGAACTGCCTCTTAGTTGATTAATACCTGCAGAAAATTTAAAATTGAAGGGCGAGTTCATAAGAAATGTCTCATGGTTGTCATTCCCCCGAAAGCTTTCGGGGGAATCTTTCTGAAAGAAGAGGGATTCTGGACAAGCCAGAATGACATAATGGCTGACTAAATGTGGTCTTGCTTATGAAACTCCTTAGTAATTCGAATCTTAACAATCTTTCATAAGGAGAATGAATGAAGTTTTTCGAAAGACTGAAAGAAGGCCTCGCAAAGACAAAGAAAGGACTCGTAGAGAAAGTTGAAACCCTTTTTACAGGTCGTAAGATCGATGAAGAAAGCCTTGAAGAACTTGAGGAAATATTGATCTCTGCTGATGTGGGAACAAAGGCTGTTGGAGAGATTATGATTACGTTGAGAGAAAAAGCGAGGAGGGGTGAGGTAAAAGATGCTGACTCCCTGAAAGAAGCATTGAAGAAGGAGATGGTGTTAATCCTCGGCCAGTCTCGTCCTCTCGTGGTTCAGGGGAATCGGCCTTTTGTGATCCTCGCCATCGGTGTGAACGGAGTTGGGAAAACAACCACAATCGGAAAACTTGCGAACAGGTTCCGCTTACAGGGGTTCTCAGTTTTGCTCGCTGCAGGAGACACGTTCAGAGCTGCCGGGATAGAGCAGCTGGAGATATGGGCAGATAGAGCCAATGCCCAGTTTGTCATGCATAAGAGCGGCTCGGACCCGGCTGCGGTTGCCTTTGATGCTATAGAGGCGGCGAGGCACAGGGAGATAGACATTGTTATCATTGATACTGCCGGTAGATTGCATACAAAAAGCCCCCTCATGGAAGAACTGAAAAAGGTTAAGAGAGTCATTGAAAAGGCAATGCCCGGCGCACCTCATGAGATCCTTCTTGTCGTAGATGCAACAACAGGTCAGAATGCTCTAAGGCAGGCTGATATGTTCAATCAGACAGCAGGCGTGACGGGAATTGCCCTCACGAAGCTTGACGGAACGGCAAAGGGAGGGATCGTATTTGCAATTAAAAAAGATCTTGGTATTCCAGTGAGACTCATAGGGATTGGTGAAGGGCTGGATGACCTGAGGGATTTCAACCCTGAGGAGTTTGTAGAAGCACTCTTT
>JBGPPR010000279.1:0-2174 GCA_041488675.1 Thermodesulfovibrionia bacterium | reverse complement strand
TATATATTTAATTTTGATTGCAGCAAAGTCGGGATAACCAGAACGGGGGCACAGACATGTAAACTCAGGGAAACTTATATTTATCTCATAGTCGCGCTCCGGATAAGGATTCTCCCATATCTCTAACCGTATCTTCTTTATTGCCTTTTCTCCATATTTCATACTTCTAACAGATGTCTCCTCATAGAAATTATATATGAATCTTGGATTTAGGTAAATCTTCACAAGAGGCGATCAGCAGAGGGCCACCTACAGTTATGAAGATAATAAATTAGGTATTGACAAAGGCAGTGATCTTTTAGTAATCTTGAACAATATTCTCCAAGATGAATTAAGTATTAACCTCCCTGGATAGGTAAAACCTATTGGGTAACAAAACCACCGCAAGAAATCCGAAGAGGAGTTAGTTATGGAAAATATCTCGATTTCAGAGCTTAAGGAAAAGACTATTGATGAACTTTCGGAAGTCGCTCGGGGACTGAAAGTCGAAGGCGCCACTGGGTTGAGGAAACAGGACCTCATTTTTGCAATACTCCAGGCACAGACCGAAAAAATAGGGTATGTATTTGGAGAGGGGGTACTCGAAATTCTCCCCGACGGATTCGGCTTTTTAAGATCATCGGACTACAGTTACTTGCCGGGACCTGATGACATTTACGTGTCACCATCACAAATACGAAGATTTACTCTGAGAACAGGCGATGTGGTATCAGGACAGATCAGACCCCCAAAGGAGGGTGAACGATATTTTGCTCTTCTCAAGGTGGAGGCCATAAACCACGAGCCCCCGGAAGAGAATATCAAAAGACCACTTTTTGATAACCTTGTACCCTACTATCCCACAAGGAAGATTAATCTCGAATATGATCCTAATGATTATTCGATGAGGGTAATGGATCTCATTACGCCCATCGGTATGGGACAGAGGGGCATGATTGTTGCCGCACCGAGAACAGGGAAAACGATGCTTCTGCAGTCTATTGCGAAAGCAACTAAGAAAAACCACAGGGATATTCACCTCATCATACTTCTGATAGACGAAAGGCCTGAGGAAGTGACAGACTGGAAGAGGCAGGTTCCGACTGCTGAAATTATAAGTTCAACCTTTGATGAACCCCCGCAAAGACACTGCCAGGTGGCAGAGATAGTGATCGACAAGGCAAAACGTCAAGTCGAATCCAAAAGGAACGTTGTTATATTGCTCGACAGTATAACACGACTTGCACGAGCATACAATGCTATCATACCGACAAGTGGTAAAGTCCTTTCAGGAGGTCTCGACGCAAACGCACTCCAGAAGCCGAAGAGATTTTTCGGGACTGCACGAAACATTGAAACTGGAGGAAGCCTCACTATACTGGCAACTGCACTTGTGGATACAGGAAGCAGGATGGACGACGTCATATTCGAGGAATTCAAAGGAACAGGTAATATGGAGCTCCATCTTGACAGGAAGCTGGTTGACAGGAGGATATTCCCGAGTATTGATATTAACGGCTCCGGTACAAGAAAAGAGGAACTGCTGGTGGACAAAGATGTGCTCAACAAGATGTGGATACTCAGAAAGGTTCTCACTCCCCTGAGCACCGTTGAGAGTATGGAATTCCTGCTCGGAAAACTTATGGTCACAAAGAGCAACAAGGAATTTCTTGAGATGATGAACAAATAGTTTCGTCTCATTAGCCTGCATACACCTGCATGATAAATACCTTAGAGGACGACAATCACTGTTTTGTCTGCGGAGAAGAAAATCAATTCGGACTTCATCTAAAGTTCTCTATCCATGAAGGGAAGGTTTTATCTGAATTCGTTCCGCAGAAGGTCCATCAGGGATATAAAGATATCGTTCATGGAGGCATAATCTCTACAATCATCGATGAGGCAATGGTCAAGGCCGCCATAATGCAAGGGATAAGTGCCGTTACAGCAGAGATTACCGTAAGATTTAAAAAAACTCTCAGGGTTGGAGAAAAAGTACTTATTGAAGCAACAATAATAAATATGAACAAGAAAATTATTGAAACGTCAGCGCAGGTGAAAAAAGCAGATGATACAATCATAGCAGAGGGTCATGCTAAACTCTTACGGCAAGACTGAGAATTCATAACTTTAATCAAAGAATTCCTCAAATCAATGCATCGGGGTAAGAACGCCATTCCTCATACTTTTGTCAT
>JBGPPR010000278.1:0-2178 GCA_041488675.1 Thermodesulfovibrionia bacterium | reverse complement strand
CGCCTCGGGCGACTCGTTCTCCTCGGCGAATCCGCCTGAGTGCGGACCGAGGAGAGGAGGGGATTATCGGACACCCTGTAGCAAGACCACAGGGAATACGAGTTTAAAGTATCTAAAGACTATCAAGGATATGGTGGTATTCTGCATCGGGGCAGGGATATTGAAACTTTTTGCCTCACTTTTCACATAATTGCACCCTGAGTTTATTGTGATATTGCATCCTATTTTTGCAATACATTGCAAATATGCATTATTTAGATTTTTAGACTGCATTATCTTTATTCCCTAACTTTTTGATTAATCTGTATATATTCAATTATTCCTTCCTGGTATATTGTTTGCAATATATTCTGTTATGAAAGTAGCTATCCCGGTATTCGAAAACAGGATTTCTCCACGGTTTGATTGTGCTCCGGCACTTGTTTTATATGACATTGCAGGACAGAGAGCAGTCGGGCGGAAAGAGATCTCCTGCGAGGGATGGAACGATATGGATAGAGTTTCTCAATTGAATGGCCTGGGAGTTGATACCTTGATCTGCGGCGGCCTTCCGAATTATCTGCTCAGTGTCCTGACGAACAGCGGGATTAAGGTTATCCCCTGGGTAGCAGGTGATACCGGCGAGGCATTAACCCTTTTTCTTCGAGGGCAATTGAACTCGGGTACGGTCATCTGTCCGGGAAGGAAAAGACACCGCTGCAAGAGCGGGATAAATGTTCAGTATTAATATTTCAGTGAAAAGGAGGTTCATATATGAAAAGAATAACCTTTGCATGTGAAGATGCGCAGGGCCTGGATGGACTCATGAGCGGACATTTCGGCCGCTGTTCCTTCTACACTCTGGTGGATGTTGAAAAAGATGAGGTTAAGAACGTAATTGTGATCGAAAACCCTTATGCCGGTAATCACATCCCCGGAAAGGTTCCGGAATTTATCAGGGACCAGAAGGCCCATGTAATGATTGCGGGTGGAATGGGTCCTAAGGCAATTGACTTATTCTGTGATTTCGGGATTGAAGTCCATACCGGAGTGTCGGGGAGGGTGAAGGATGTCCTTGATGCCTATTTTAAAGGCGAAGTCAGAGGAACAGTTGCCTGCGCCCATGACCACAAAGACAGTTGCGGCCATGGACATTAAAAAGGAGGTGAGATATATGTCAAACGGAATGGGTTTCGGTAGAGGTTTTGGATTCAGGGGGTATTCTCCAGCATGGCCGTATATAGGTCGTGGGAGAGGCGGTCTTCCCCGCTGCCTTGTTTACGGTATCCCGTATAATGTACAGACAATCGGATGGCAATCAACAACTTCTGAGAACGAAATCAGCCTTTTAAGAAATCAGGCTCAAAATCTTAAACAGCAACTTGATCTCATTGAGACAAGAATTAAAAACCTGGAGCAGAGAAAAGAAGGGAAGGAACAATGAAGCTTTGTATAAGCTCAACAAAAAATGATCTGGAAGCCTCTGTTGACGCTCGATTTGGAAGGTGTCAGTACTTTCTGTTCGTTGATACCGAAACGATGAATTTTGAAGCTGTAGGAAATCCCGCTTTTACCGCGGGAGGAGGCGCCGGTATTCAGGCTGCTCAATTGGTGGTTAACAAAGACACAGATGTAGTTATAACCGGCAATGTGGGACCAAATGCATTTCAGGCATTGCAGGCCGGGGGAGTGAAGATAATAACAGGGGCTCAAGGCCCGGTGAAGGATGTAGTTGAAAGATTTAATAAAGGTGAGTATGAGTATGCTGCAAGTCCTTCAGTCGAAACGCATTACGGTGCAAGGAGGTGAATACTATGCCAAGAGGAGTTGGAATGGGATCTTCCGGACCAGGTCAAGGAAGCGGACAGGGATCAGGAAAAGGACGAGGCAACTGCCGGGGAATGGGCGTAGGCAGGGCAGCCGCGGGGCCGGGGGGAGAATGCATCTGCCCTTCCTGCGGAGCCACAGCGGCTCACCCGGCTGGCGTCCCGGGTTAGACGTCTAAGTGTCCCAAGTGCGGGACAAGTATGGCGAGGAAGTAGGGGAGCGCGCTCTATGGTTATCTCGATAGCAAGTGGCAAAGGCGGGACAGGCAAGACGAGCGTGGCAGTGAGTCTTGCCCTGTCTTTAGGTACATGTCAGTTTCTTGATTGTGATGTCGAGGAACCAAATGCCTCTTTATTTTTAAGACCTTCGATT
>JBGPPR010000277.1:0-2188 GCA_041488675.1 Thermodesulfovibrionia bacterium | reverse complement strand
AGATTAAATAAAGATTAAAAATAAATTAAATAAATGTAATAATTGCTTGGAAAGGGGGGCAAGAGGGGTCTACGAGTGCCCGTAGAAAGTCTGAAGAACCAGGATTAAAGAATGATGAAATTTATTTGCTGGGGAAAGAGACGGTTACGGTAAAATAATCTTTATCCGGCATATTTATCGTGATATCTCCGCGATGGGAAAGCATTATATAACGGGCAATGTAAAGCCCTAACCCTTGTCCTTCTATGTGTTTCTTCACCACATCTCTGCTCCGGTAAAATGGCTCAAACAAAAGTTTCATTTCATCTTTATTAAGATTTTCTGCAGTATTTTCTATTTTCAGATAGATCTTTCGATGGTCCTTGAATGCACCTATTTTTATAACGCCTCCCTCCGGAGTATATTTCACTGCATTCTCAATGAGATTCGTTATTACCACTTTTATAAGTCCTTCGTCACATGAACAGATCGCATCAGAAATCTCGGCAATCTCAAGAGTTATTTTCCTATTGCGTATTTCGGGCATATAGGAATTTATGAGCTCTTGAATAATCATTTTAAGGTCAATTCGTTTTTTAGTAAGTTCCAAAGGTCTCAATTTCGACGAGGCAAGGATGTGCATATTTCTTAATAAGTATATTATCCGGTTCGTCTCCGTCAGGATGATGCTGAGGAAGTCTTTATATTCCTCTGTGGTCCTGTCCCTACGCAGGGAAACTTCGAGATTCCCCCTCATTGAAGATAAGGGAGAGCGCAGTTCATGGGTAATATTTGACAAAAAATGTTCCTGAAACGTACATACATCTACGGCCGGTTTCAATGCATGACCAACCAGAAATCTGCTGACAATATAAGAAGAGAGGAGCATTAGAGGAAGACTTAAAAGTATCAATCTCAGAAAATCCTCTTCAAACTCTCTTATTTTGTTGAGGGACATCGCAACTCTCCCCGCATGGTTCTTGTCCAGGGGAAAATATGAAATAAGATATCCGGTATTTCCAACTTTAGCCTTCTGAAAAACAGTGTCTCCGGCAAAGGCACTTCTGAGGCCATCACGATCTATTCCAAGGGTAAACTCATCATGCCTTATAGTTCCTCCCACGATATCACCGCTTTTATTCAGAATCTGCAGATAGTTTTCACTGTATATACGGGAGAGTCCGTCCGGATCCTGACGGTATTGTGGGATGAATTCTTTTTCTATATCATCTCTTATTTCGTGTTTACTAACATTCAATATGCTCACATGGATGTAATACAGAACAACTGTCATTGCGAGAACGTTGAAAGCTACTACGACTGAAGTAAAAATAATGTTTAATCTCTTCCTTATGAAACTAATTATCATTCCCGCTGTTCCTTATCGAGACTGTACCCGATTCCTCTGACAGTGCGAATATAATCTTTGTTGCAGACTTCATTTATCTTTTCCCGTAGTGATTTCATGTGGACGTCCACTATGTTCGAAGTATGGTCATAATGGTAACCCCACACATTTTCCAGGATCTGGGTACGGGAAAGAACGCGGCCCTTGTTTCTCAGGAGATATTCCAGAATGGCAAACTCCTTGGGACGAAGCATGATTTCTTTGTCGCATGCATAGACCCTGTGCGATCGAATGTCAATCCTCAGATCTCCATATTGAAGGTCCGCAAGCTCAGTTGTTCTCCTCCTAAGGAGGGCACGAACCCTTGCGACAAACTCTTCAAACAGGAACGGCTTTGTCAGGTAGTCATCAGCACCACTGTCAAGGCCAAGGACTTTATCGGTTACCGAGTCTCTCGCTGTGAGCATCATGATGGGGGTTTCTATTCCCCTCTGCCTCATTCTTTTGCACACCTCTATCCCGCTGATGCCGGGGAGCATAATATCGAGTATGATCAAATCATAGTCATTGATAGCAACAAAATCTAAACCCCCTTCGCCATCGGATGCCACATCCACTGTGTACGTCTCTTCTTCAAGACCCTTCTTAATAAAGCCCGCAACACCCTTTTCGTCCTCAACAACAAGGATCCTCATGAGAGATATTCTACCATTTGTCGGGGATTGGTCAAAATCTTTGGAGAGTTCTTCTGAGAAAAGAGGGTTCTTAAGTTATTCTGTGTAACTTGCAACCCGGCAACTGATTATCTCTATCAGACAGCAATCTCTTCTATTAGCTGCTGAACCTTCTCCTTAATCTCGT
>JBGPPR010000276.1:0-2195 GCA_041488675.1 Thermodesulfovibrionia bacterium | reverse complement strand
TGAGCAGTTTCCAGTGATCAGTTTTCAGGAATTATTTTAACTCTTAACTTATAACTATTAACTCTTAACTTATACTAATAAGTTCATAAGTAATGTCTCATGATTGTCATTCCCGCTTGTCGGGAATCTTTCTGAAAGAAGAAGGATTCTGGACTGATCCTCGACAAGGCGAGGACAAGAGCCAGAATGACATAATGGCTGACTAAATGTGGCTTTACTAATGAACTCCTTAGTAACTCTTAACTTATAACTATTTTATGAGCTATTTAGTGCTGGCAAGGAAATGGAGACCCCAAGGATTTGATGACCTGATAGGGCAGGAGCCCATCATGCGAATCCTCAAAAATTCGATAGACCAGGGAAAGGTCGCTCATGCCTATCTCTTCTCTGGTCCACGAGGAGTAGGGAAAACCTCCACGGCAAGAATACTCGCAAAGGCGCTGAACTGTAAAGAAGGCCTGACATCGGCTCCGTGTGGCACGTGTGCATCATGTACATCGATAACGGATGGTTCTTCTGTTGACGTAATGGAAATAGACGGTGCGTCGAACAACAGCGTCAACGATATACGGGACCTCAGGGAGAGGGTCAAGTATGCGCCATCAGGAGGAAGATACAAAGTCTACATCATTGACGAATCGCATATGCTTTCCGATGCTGCCTTCAATGCCCTCCTCAAAACCCTTGAAGAACCACCGTCCTATGTCGTTTTCGTCCTTGCCACAACAGCTCCGAAGAAGATCCCTTCCACAGTACTTTCCCGCTGCCAGCACCTTCCCTTCAGGAGAATCCCCGGCCAGGAGATAAAGAAGAGACTGAAAAAGATATCTCTTGCCGAAAATATAAACATCTCTGGCCCCACTCTGGAACTGATCGCGAAGGCGGCTGACGGAAGCCTTCGTGATTCGCTCACCATTCTGGATCAACTTTCATCCTTCTCATCCGACATAACAGAGTCTGATGTAAAAGATCTCCTCGGTATAACAGACTTCGGACTCCTTTCCCAGATTTCCGTTGCCCTTATCGAAGGAAAAAGAGAAGAAATACTGAAGACTGTAGGAGAACTCGTTGAACAGGGCACCGATATCAAATCTTTTGTAAAAGAGCTCGTCCAGTTTTTCAGAGATCTCCTGGTCGCGAGTGTCATAAAAAGTCCTGATGAAGTACTCGATGTCGGAAAAGAAGAAATGGACGCGATAAAAGATATCGTGAGCAAGACCTCTGAAGATCAGCTTACCCTCCTTCTTTCAGAAATACTAAAGGCAGAAATTGATGTAAAAAACGCATCAGCACCAAGGCTTGCCCTCGAGATATCTCTCATCAAGGCAAGTTTCTTGAGCAGCATGCGACCCCTGAAAGAAATCCTAAAAAACTTGGAGACTTATACAAAAGAACCAATGCCGGTGATTAAAAAGGCTGCAACATCTGAAACTGAGAAGCAGCATAAACGGCATGCTGAGCCTGCTTCAGTACCGAGTGAACCCTTGAAATCAGAGACCCCGGATCTCGGAGCGAGTCTCTGCGAAGAGTCGCTCCGACAAGCTCAGGGAATTCAGGGCGAAGTTCAGAGTGACAGAAAGAAAGTGTCTTCTGAAGTCGAATCAGAGGGTCTTTGGGAAAGAGCAATCAAAAAGCTGGACGCTCCCCTTGCTTCCAAGCTTTCACGGGCAGAGGTCAGCCTCACAGGCGATGAACTGAAGGTTGTTCTGAATGGAGGTGACTCGGTCTTTGCCGACTCCATCAGAAAGAATCTGAGGTTGATCGAAAAGATATTTTCGGAAGAAATCGGCACAGCAATAAAGGTAACGATAGAGACGACAAAAGAAAAGAGAGTAACAAAAAAAGATCTTAAAGAAAGGGTGATGGGAGAGCCGATTATCAAAGAGGCTCTTGAACTCTTTGAGGGAAGGATTACAGATGTAGTTCCGATAACAGAAGACAGAAAGCAGAACCCTCTTGATCCCACCTCGGTTGCGAGTCGCACCGACTTACCGGGAGGGGAATGAAGGGGGGTATTTGCGGGACAAATACCATGCACTACAATGTTTACAATTTATAACAAGGCTAAACTGAAATAGGGAGGGTGAGATGTCGAAAAAGATGTTCGGCAATATTATGCGTGAGGCACAGAAACTTCAGACCGAAATGATGAGAATGCAGGAAGAGGCAAAGACAAAAACTGTTGAGGCAACTGC
>JBGPPR010000275.1:0-2200 GCA_041488675.1 Thermodesulfovibrionia bacterium | reverse complement strand
TGATCAAAAAATTTATGAATAGAATGGGTTAGATATCACACCACTGAGTTTGGAAGGGATAGAGATGCTTTTCTTGAACATGTCTTCTTAAAAGCCGGCTTATCAAGAGATGCAAGGAAAGATGCGGAGCTGGATACTTTTACTGCGGAGATTCTGAGGTAGAAATGAAAACAAACCACCCCTTCATGTTCATGAACTGTAAAACCCTAACAGGAATAACCCCTCTACCTGTTAGATCTCAAAACTATTTCGGATCAAGCAGAGTAAATCAGCCTTTCGAGTTCCTGTTTCTGTTCAAGGTCCAGGAGTAGCTTTATTGCTTCCATGAGTTTGCATGCAGATACCGGGTTTTGTACCAGCATCTGCATAAACATCTTGCAAAATTGCTCTCCTTCCCTCACGATTCTCTCTGCCTTGAGCCAGTTTTCGAGGTCACGACCTTCTGCCTGTCCACTCTTTTTATACAATTCGGACGCCACTTTCACTGTTTCTTCATAAGAATTACCATTACCATCAGAATTATCATCCGTGTTCACGATTGTTGCCGCCAATACCATTTTCTCTGCCTCGACCCAGTTTTCGAGGTCACGACCTTCTGCCCGTCCACTCTTTTCATACAATTCGGAAGCTGTCTTGACTGTTTCTTCATACAAATTAGGACTATTCATTGTTGTTCACCTCCTTTCGCAAAAAAATACCGAACTCGCCGAAAGATTATCCTCCGGCAGTTCGGCGCCTTAGTTCGTTGCCTTCTGTTTTCCTTCCTCTTTTCCAAAAGGTTTAGTCTTATCAGAAGCACTCTTTTACGTAAAAATACAGTAAAAAGTTTCTCCTGTCAAGAAAAAAGCGCGATTGGAGCAGGGGGACCCGATCGTTTTGCACTTTAAATTAGGGAGGTACTTTTAATATACTTAATCTATAAGTTGCCTGACAGTTAGCGGCTGGATAAGAACCTAAATCCGTTAGACATGATGAAGAGTTGGCGGACGGCTTTATAGTCTGAGCGCGAAGCGAACATGAAATCCTATGTATAAAGAATATTTTGGTCTAAAAGAACTACCCTTTTCTATAGCACCTGATCCCCGTTATATCTATATGAGCAATCAACATCGAGAAGCCTTAGCTCATCTTGTCTATGGAATAAACAGCGACGGCGGTTTTATTCTTCTTACAGGTGAGGTAGGAACCGGGAAATCGACCGTTTGTCGAAGCTTACTGGAGCAGATCCCTCCAAACTTCTCCATTGCCCTGATCCTTAATCCGCAATTGACTGTTACAGAACTGTTAGCTACGATTTGTGATGAGTTATCCATTGAGTATCCGAATGGCAATACAAGTATTAAGGTATTTGTTGACTGCATTAATGCATACTTGCTTGATGCCCACTCCAAAGGTCGAAAGACCGTGATCATTATTGAAGAAGCTCAGAATCTCAGTATTGAGGTATTGGAGCAGGTCAGATTATTGACCAATCTTGAGACGACTAAGCAGAAACTACTCCAGATCGTCATGTTAGGACAGCCTGAACTCAACTACATGTTGTCCCGACCAGAATTGCGTCAGCTGTCACAACGAATTACCACTCGTTATCACTTAAGTTCACTATCAAAGAAAGAAGTCACTTCTTACGTGAAACATCGTCTATCGGTAGCCGGTACACGCAGTGGGCTTTTTCCTCCTTCAAGTATCCGCAAACTATTCTGTTTGAGCAGGGGAATTCCGAGGCTGATTAACCTGATATGCGATAGAGCCTTGCTTGGAGCATATGCCCAGGGACGGGACCAGGTGGATCGATCCATGCTATCCAAAGCAGCTCGGGAGATATTCGGGCATAGTGGAGTTCAAACAAGGTTCAGTAGAATATTTGCAAGAAACCAAAATGGTTTTACCGGCGGCAGGATTATTGGTGCCCGGTCACGTGTGGCGGATGGCAAGAAATCTTTTTTAAAAGGGTTAGTGAAAAGAACCAGCGAGATACCATTATCTACAGGTAAAAATAGTATGGGTGTTGATCTGGTAGAAAGAGATATGGCATTCAAAACTTTCCTGCAATCCTTGCCTGAAGAAACCCCTGCGGAAAATATATCTGCACCTGGGATTTTGGTTGATGAGACTCCAGAGGCACGATACACTGCAAAGGTGAAAAAAATAGATGAAGTGATCAATGCCGACAACATGACATATATGCGATATGAAAGAC
>JBGPPR010000274.1:0-2222 GCA_041488675.1 Thermodesulfovibrionia bacterium | reverse complement strand
GAATCCCATCGCCTCGCTGCTGCCTATGGCCTCGCAGTAACAGGAACTATGACCCTGACAGGTATCATGATGACATGGATATTTTATCTGCGGGGCAAGATACTTAAAGCTATTCTCTCTCTGCTCGTCACCTGCATCGATGTTGTCTTCCTCTTGTCAAACTCATACAAGATACCGCATGGTGGATACTGGTCTCTCATCATTGCCCTTATTCCTTTCCTGATTATTGTGACTTATACTACGGGGCAGAAGAGACTGTACAGGTTGCTTCAGCCTATAGACGTAGAGACTTTCCTTGAACGGTACAGACTTGTATATAAAGGCACGAATAAAATTAAGGGAACCGCCCTCTTCTTCTTAAAGGAAAAAGCGAAAATTCCGCCCTATATTGTTCGCACGATATTTAATAACAATATCATTTATGAGGATAATATCCTTGTCTCCATTGTAAGGAGTGATGAGCCTTTTGGGGTTAAAGGTCATTTTATGGATGAGCTTGCACCTGGTTTGAGAACCTTTGAGATATATCAGGGATATATGGAGGTTATAGATGTTGAAGAAATATTGAGAGAAGCAGGGGTAGATGAAAAGGCCATATTCTATGGGCTTGAGGACGTTATCACGAGAAATCCTCTCTGGAAGATATTTTCGGTCATAAAAAAGTTAAGTCCCGCCTTTGTGCAATTTTACAAACTACCCGCACATAAACTCCACGGGGTCATTACGAGGGTTGAGATGTAGTTTTTATGATGAGGACCCTTTTCTCACCTTTCTCGTTATCAGCTTTTTGACTTCCGCGGCAACAAAGAGAAGAATTGCAAATGGAATTAGGATCATCCATATCGTGTAAGGAATTGGTGCTGTGGAGAAAATCTTATTTCCCCAGGGTTGATAGATAATAATAGCGCTGAGGAGTATTTCTGTTGCTATACCCCAGAGGATTACTTTGTTACTGAAGATCCCCACTTTGAATACCGAATCGTTCTGTGTTCTGCAAGCAAAGACATTCGCCACCTGCATGATTACAATACCGAGAAATGTCGCCGTCGAAGCCTCGTGAACCAGAGGATGATCAATCGGTAAATCCATTCCCCATCGCCAGCCACCGTTATGCAGGACAAAGAAATAGGCGAAGAGAACTCCTACAGTGCTGAGGAGTCCAAGGAATATGTATCCATTAAAAAGAACCGTCCGGTCTATAAGCCCTTTGTCTTTTGGTCTCGGAGGACGTTTCATGATATCAGCCTCAGGAGGTTCGGTACCGAGGCCAAGAGCCGGGATTGTTTCCGTCCCGAGGTCTATCGCAAGGATTTGCATGACTGTCAGGGGGAGGGGGATTCTCAGCAGGACAAAAAGGATATACGGGACGGCTTCAGGGGTGAGATGGGCAAAGATGTAAATAATAAACTTCTTGATGTTTTCAAAGATCGCCCTGCCCTCCTCAACAGCGTTCACAATGGTAGCGAAGTTGTCATCAAGAAGTATCATATCTGCTGATTCCTTGGCAACATCAGTCCCCGTGATACCCATAGCAATGCCGATGTCGGCCCTTTTCAGGGCTGGTGCATCATTGACGCCATCCCCGGTAACAGCAACCCTTTCACCCTCCTCCTTCAGGATATTCACGACCCTCAGTTTGCGCTTCGGCGTCATCCTCGAGAAGATTATCTCTTCCTTTGCCAGTACACGCCGGAGTTCATCGTCCGACATTCGCAAGAATTCATCGCCTTCCACTACCGTGGGGTCTTTTCTCACAAGACCGATCTCTCTTGCAATGGCAAGAGCTGTTCTTGAGCCGTCACCCGTAATCATAATGATTCTTATTCCTGCCTCTCCGCATTTCCTTATTGCCTCCGGTACTTCAGGCCTCGGAGGGTCTTCAAGTCCTATCAGACCCAAGAAAACCATATCCTTTTCGGCATCCTCCATTCTTTCAGTTACTTCACCGTTCTTTACTTTCTTATGCGCAAAGGCGAGGACTCTTAAGCCCTCATCTGTCATTGAATGGTAAAGGGAAACCGCCTTCTCCCTCAGAGGTTCGTCAAACTGAACAATTTCTCCGTCCGTAAGACAGTGACTGCAAATGGAAAAAACACCCTCAGGCGCCCCTTTGGTCATGACATATGTTTCACCATTCAATGAATTTACCGTGCTCATCCTTTTTCTGTCAGAGTCAAAGGGGAACTCCTTCATTCTTCTGCTTGATATAGGACCTATTGACT
>JBGPPR010000273.1:0-2237 GCA_041488675.1 Thermodesulfovibrionia bacterium | reverse complement strand
CTCGGCAGCATGCAATACTCGGCTGTTATCCATCCCCGTTTCTGATCCTTCAAGAAAGGAGGAACCCTGTCCTCAATTGTTGCAGTGCATATTACCCTCGTATTTCCCATCTCCAGCAATGCTGAACCCTCAGCAACATCTATAAAATTTCTCCGAATCTTCACTTCGCGTATTTCATTATTTTCTCTTCCGTCGGGTCTCATCTATCCTCCATGTTTACAATAACCGAATTTCAAGTATCCAATAATTTCTGATATACAAGCCGGAATTGACGTTGCAACCTTTCGTTCAGATGGCAAATAATGCCTCTGCTATCAGGGTTCTGTAATCAGTTTTATGTGTTCTATCTTATTTTCGAGAAATCTTTCACCCACTTTTGTAAATCTGAGAGGCGAATCAGTTACGTAGAACTCTCTTCGAGGGTTTTGTTTTTCTTTACGACTTAAACCGGAATTGTCAAGAATTGTCTTTACCTCCTTTGCTACCTCGACAGCGGAGTCTATAAGTCTAACCCCCTCACCCATTACTTTTGCTATGATTGTTTTCAGAAGCGGATAATGAGTGCATCCGAGTATAAGGGTATCTATGTCCCTACTTTTAATTTCCTCCAAATATTTCTCTGCAATTAGGGCAGCGATCTCTCCGTCTGTCCATCCTTCCTCAACGAGCGGTACAAAAAGAGGACAGGGAAGTCCGAACACCTCCACATCGTTGTCAATAGCTTTAATCAGCCTTGTATAGGAATTGCTCCGCACTGTCGCCTCAGTGCCAATTATCCCGATTTTTTTGTTACTTGTAGCCTTAACTGCGGCCTTTGCTCCCGGTTCAATGACTCCGATGACAGGTATGGGCACAACGCTCTTAATTCTATCGAGGCTAACGGAAGATGCAGTATTGCAGGCCACCACAAGGAACTTAATATCCTTTGAGAAGAGAAATCTCGTATTCTCCAAAGAATAGCGAATAACTGTCTCCGGTGACCTTATACCATAAGGTACTCTTGCAGTATCACCAAGATAAATAGTGTCTTCAGAAGGCATCTCTTTTACTATTTCTTTTAAAACAGTAAGGCCGCCTATCCCTGAATCAAAAACCCCTATGGGTCTGTTCTTCTTATTCATACCAAAACTCTGTTCCAATGGTTGTCATTTCCGGATTGCCCCCGCAGGGAAATTCATGCTCATGGTTCTTTCGTATCACCCTCCACCTTATCTGTTTCATATGAAACCATGTCTTTCAAGGGATAGGAGAGATAGAGATGGCCTCCAAGCGTTTCTTTCTCCCCTCCTTCTATCAGAACTTTTACGTCTTCAATATTACCTAAATTTGAAGTGAGACTTTCATACAGCCCTTTGAGCAAGAGGAATTCAGTAAGGGCATCACCCTGGAAATTTCTCCTTAGCTCATCCGACAGATCAACATAAAGTATCTTATCTTCATCAAGATAAATACCAAGGAGTCGTGCGTCCTTTGGCATTTCTGACGTCTTCATGCCTGCGGGTCCTTTAAGGAATTCTTCAACGACAGCTTCCGCGATTGCTATCTGGGTGGTTCTTCTCTGAAGCCTTCTCTCTTCAATCTGAAGCCGGTTTTCCACAGGGTAGTAAATTTTAAGGGTAAAGAGATCCTCAGTTGGAGGCAGGGTCGGGACTTGATCCTCAGGGACTTGTTTATGAGAAGACTTTGAAAAGTAGAAATATCCTCCTCCTAAGCCGCCCAGAAAAAGCAAACCCAACAGTATAATGATCGACAACCTTTTCGCATTCATACATCTCTCCGTTCCAATCTAATTGTAATCCTAAATCAATAATAGAAAGTCTATGATACAAAAAGAAAATTTAAAGATTCAAGCTAAGAGAAAAATGAATTTGATTAGTTATTAACAGTCTCAAAATAATGACAATATTGTTTTGTAAAATCCCTCCTATCCTCCTCGGTTGCGAGTCGTACCGACCTTTTCCAAAGGGAGGAATAATCCCCCTCTTTGGCAAAGAGGGGCAAGGGGAGATTTTCTGAATAATGTAAATTCAATTATGAAACTGTTAATAAGGGGCTTCTGTTTATATGATTATCTTGACGTTCTGCCCAGGAGTTTCAGTGCCTTTTCGTGAAGTTTTTTATTTCCTGACGCAAGAAGAGAGGAACTTTTCTTAAGGCTGACTTCAAGGGTTTCAATGCTGTTACCTTGCATGTCCGTAAAAATACCTCCAGCCTCGCGTGTAAGCAACCAGCCGCCT
>JBGPPR010000272.1:0-2241 GCA_041488675.1 Thermodesulfovibrionia bacterium | reverse complement strand
GCCGATAGTCGGGATGGCCGCCTCTTCTGTAATTTTTTTTGCAAGACCCATTGGAATCGCCTCAAGCAAGAGCGAAAAGGCGCCTGCATCTTCAACGATATGTGCTTCTTCAAGAAGCCTCTTTGCAGACGCTTCTGTTTTCCCCTGGATCTTGTATCCACCCATCCTGTGGATTGACTGAGGTGTGAGCCCGATGTGCGCCATAACAGGAATATCCGACTTCGTCATCGCCCTGATATGTTCTGCAACTTCGGCGCCACCTTCAAGCTTTACACAGGAAGCACCTGCTTCTTTCAAAAATCTGCCGGCATTTCTCACCGCTTTTTCCACGCTCACCTGATACGACATAAAAGGTAAGTCTCCGATAACCATCGCATTCGTGACCGCTCTCGAAACAATAGTGGTGTGGTAAATCATCTCATCCATGGTGACGTGAAGGGTATTTTCAAGGCCCTGGACAACCATTCCAACGGAATCACCAACAATAATTGCATCAATGCCTGCCTCGTCAACGATTCGGGCAAAAGGATAGTCGTAAGCAGTGAGCATGGTGATTTTTCTCTGTTCTCTTTTTTTCTTCAGCAAATCATGAATTGTTATCTTTGCCATATTCGAACCTCACTTTTAATTTGTGCAGAATATAGGAATATAGTACCCCTCTTTCGTAAATAGGGGTAAGGGGAGATTACCGGAAATTTGTAATCCCCCTACATCCCCCTTTATAAAAGGGGGAGACTTTGACGGTCTTATCATCACTTCAACGGTAATCTTATCCTGAATATCGCCCCTCTATCACTGCCATCAACAGATATAGTTCCTCCGTGAGAGACTATGATCTTCTGAACAAGTGAAAGGCCGAGGCCTGTGCCTCTATCTTTTGTCGTAAAAAAAGGGAGGAAGATCTTGTCTACCAGATCTCCTGCAATTCCAGGACCGGTATCAGACAGTGTTACTTCAAGAAAATCACCTGTCGAGGACTTGATCATAAGGTCTCCTCCCGCAGGCATAGCCTCCACAGCATTCTGGATGAGGTTCGTAAATGCCTGACGCAAGAGGATCTCGTCACCTTTGATGATAGGCAGTTTTTCAATGTCGAAGTGAGTCTTAATGTTATTCCTTCCACTTAACAGTATGACAATACAGTTTTCTATAATCTTCTTTAGGTCAACATCAGATATGGCGAGTTCAGCAGGTTTTGCAAAGGAGAGAAAATCAGAGATGATTCTGTTCATGACATTGATCTCCTTTGTAATAGCATCTACCGTGGGTTTCAGAGATTGGTCTGACTTTTTTGAAAGAAGCTGAGTATAACCGGCGATGACCGCCATGGGATTTCTCAATTCATGGGCAATGCCTGCTGATATTTCGCCAAGGCTTGAAAGTCTCGACCTTAATTCCATCTGGGCCTCTAATGCCTTAAGATGTGTTAGGTCCGTAAAAATCAATATCTGGCCTATTGCCGTGCCTTCCCTGTCCTTTAACGGCGAGAGTGTAAGCCCTAACCAGATTCTTCTGCCTGAAGGCGTAACATAACTCATTTCTCCCCTTTCGATGAGCTTCTTATCATTGATGATGGTTGTTATCGGTTCGCCCAGTACTTCTGCAAGGTACTTCCCGAGAACTGATTCTCTTTTAATCTCAAGAATCTTTTCAGCAGACAGGTTAACCTTCGTAATCCTGAGTTCCTCGTCAAAACTCATGACGCCGCTCGGGACGCTCTGCAGTATGTTCTCATTATAGCCTTCAATGGTTATCGCCCTGTCTTCAGCCTTTTGGCGCAGTACCTCAAGTTCCCTCTCCTTGTCTTTCAGTTTTGTCACAAGTTCATGGAATGTATCTACGACGAAACCAACCTGTGAAGTACCTTTTGCCCCTATTTTCTTCTTTTCGCCAATAAACCTAAGAAATGCCCTGAGGATGTAAAAGATCAAAAAAAGAGCGAGGCCAAAAAGTAAAAATAACAAGAGTACCATTTCAGGTTTCATCTATTTATCTGCCTCCGAGATACCAGAAGAATATTTCCTGACCAAAGAAGAGAGTAATAATTGCTCCGAGCGCAAGGAACGGTCCAAAAGCAATCTTTGTTGTTCTATTTTTGCCCTTCAAAATCATAAGCGCTATTCCAAAGACTGATCCCGCGAGACTTCCGAGAAAGGTTGTCAGAATTACTGCCTTCCAGCCCATTGCTGCTCCAACCATAGCCATCAGTTTAATGTCCCCCCCGCCCAAAGCCTCCTTCTT
>JBGPPR010000271.1:0-2244 GCA_041488675.1 Thermodesulfovibrionia bacterium | reverse complement strand
TTCTTTTCGCAGTTGGACTCACACGCCTTTATGTATTGAAACACTTCCATGTCATGACACCAGACCTTGGTGAGGTTAACAGGCTGTTCATGCTGTCTATTGTCAGTCTTCCTTGGTTTCACTGGTTATACTGTACATTATTTGATAGATTCCGAAAAAGATATATTTGTGGAGAACGAACGTATTCTTATTGTTATCATTAAGGCGGTTGACGCTGTGATGAATCAACCTTTAAAATGGTTATGAAGGAAGGAGGCATATGAAGCTGCGGATTATTATCATTTTGGTTTTCATATTATCTCTAACAGGAATAGCAAATTCAGCAGAAGTACTTCCTGTTTATAACCTTTCTGTCTCATTTGATCTTGAACATAATCTCTTGAAGGGTGACGCACGGATTACGTTTCCTGAAGATGGCGAAAGGGACATTTCTGTCGGAGAACTTAACATAATATCCATAAAGTTTAATGGACAGCGCCTGGAACCTGTTCTGAAAGACGGAATACTCACAATCAGAGGTCAGGGCATATTGGAAATAAAATATGAAAGCTCCTTCAAAGGAGAAGGTGAAGAGACAGGGATAGAAAACCTTGAAAATGTGGGCGTTGTATCAAAAAATCTGATAAGTGATGGGGGGATATCTCTCACATCCGGTTGGTATCCTTCTCCGGGTGGTATGGCTCTGTGGAATCTTCAGGCGGTTATCCCCAAAGGCTTCAAGGCCATCTCGGAAGCAGAGGAAATTACTATTACAGACAGAGATCAGGGCACAGGGTATTCATTTCATTTCACATATCCCCTTCGTCAAGTGCACCTGGTGGCTGGTCCATATACTGAGCAATGTGAGAGTCATCAGGGCATTGAGATTTGTGCCTATTTTTTTTTAGAGGATACCCACCTTACCGGTAAGTATCTTGAATACACGAAAAAATACCTCTCTCTTTATGGAGAACTTCTTGCCCCTTATCCGTATAAACGCTTCTCTGTTGTAGAGAACATCCTGCCGACAGGTTATTCAATGCCTACCTTTACCCTTCTGGGTAGAACAGTTGTAAATCTCCCTTTCATTTTAGAGACCTCTCTGGGACATGAAGTCCTGCATCAATGGTTCGGGAATTACGTGTATGGTGACCCTAAAAGCGGAAACTGGCTTGAAGGTATCACTTCCTATTTATCAGACCATCTGTATGAAGCGCAAAAGGGAACCGGATGGCAACACAGGAAAAAGATTCTTATAGACTACCAGAGTTATGTTACGCCGTCCAAAGAGGCCCCTCTCAAGGACTTTAAAGAAAGGACTGATTTTGCGTCCGCTGCTGCAGGTTATGGAAAAGGAGCAATGGTCTTCCATATGCTCAACAACCTTGTCGGTGAAAAAATATTCCTGAGCGCGTTTCAAGAACTTATCAGAGAGAAGAAATTTTCTGAAACCACGTGGACAGATGTAGAAGGGGCATTTGAAAAGGCAACGGGAGAAAATCTTGAATGGTTTTTCAGCCAGTGGCTTGAAAGAAGGGATGTACCATCTCCATATATTAAGGATGCAAGAGTTGTTGTCCTTAATGGAGTTCCAACCATATCGTTTGAGGTTCTTCAGAAAGGGCAGCCATATAAGCTTTCCCTGCCGGTGAAAGTTGTTACTGAAAAAGGTGAAATAAAGGATATGCTTCAGATTGAAAAGGCGAAGCAGGAATTTGGAATCCCGGTTGATGGTAAAGCGCTCAGTATAATCTTTGATGGGGATTATGACCTTATGAGAGAGCTTACTGACAAAGAATTCCCGCCGGTTTTAGCACGTCTTTTAGGTGACGAAGAAAGGCTTCTCATCTTTTCTGATAAGGAAAAGGAAAAATATTCCGGACTGATTGAAATATTTTCAAAAGAAGGATTTGCTGTTAGAGAGGAACGGGAAGTGAAAGATGAAGACATCAGAAATTCCTCTCTTCTGATACTGGGTTATGAGAGTCCTGTTCTCAAGAGGGTCTTCGGTCAAGTCAGGAAACCGGAAACCGGGTTCACGCTTGTCGTAAAGCAGAATCTTCTGAACGAAAAGAAAGTTATAGCTTACGTTGATGGAGATTCAAAGGAAGAGATCGACCCTGTGGCAGCGAAATTATTCCGCTATGGAAAGTACTCGTTCCTGAGGTTCAGAGGCGGCGAAAATGTGGAGAAAACAACGGAAGAATCAGAGCGCGGAATTACCATCAGCCTTTACCAGCCAGTGCGCGGAATGAATCCAAAGAC
>JBGPPR010000270.1:0-2248 GCA_041488675.1 Thermodesulfovibrionia bacterium | reverse complement strand
GCGTCTTGGAAATGCAGTCGATCCGTTTGAAACGATCGAAGAGTACGGAACAGATCCCCTGCGCTGGTACTTGCTCACCAATGCCCAACCGTGGGATAACCTTAAATTTGATATTTCCGGGGTTGATGAGGTCAGACGTAAATTTTTCGGCACACTATATAATACATATTCCTTCTTCGCTCTTTATGCAAATGTTGATAATTTTACATATAGAGAAAAAGAGATCCCTGTTGATGAAAGACCTGAGATTGACAGGTGGATCATCTCACTTCTGAATTCGCTTGTTAAAGAGGCAGGCAAATGTTATGAAGATTATGATCTTACCCGTGCAGGAAGAGCTATCCGGGATTTTGTAACAGAAAATCTTAGTAACTGGTATGTTCGTCTTAACAGGAAACGTTACTGGGGCGGGGAACAGAGTAAAGATAAACTGGCTGCTTACCAGACATTATACTTTTGTCTTGAGACCATAAGCAGGCTTGCTGCTCCGATTGCACCTTTTTATATGGATAAGCTTTACATGGACCTTAATGGTGTTACCGGCAGGCATGAAGAACATTCCGTCCATCTGACTCTGTTCCCGGAATATGATCAGTCACTGATCGACAAAGAGCTTGAAGAGAGAATGGATATTGCCCAGAAGATATCTTCAATGATACTTGGTTTAAGACGAAAAGTGAATATCAAAGTCCGGCAACCATTGGCGAAGATCATTGTCCCTGTTCCTGATGAATCATTTAAAAACAAGTTTGAGTCGGTCAGGAACCTGATCCTTGCAGAGGTTAATGTCAAAGAGGTTGAATATATTGACGACACTGCCGGTATTCTTATTAAGAAGATCAAACCAAATTTCAAGGTTCTGGGACCAAGATACGGTAAGCTGATGAAAGAGATCAGCAGTGCTGTTTCTGCCATGACCCAGCCAGAGATCATTTCATTTGAAAGTACCGGGAAACAATCAATTACAATAAATGCCACTACAGTCGACCTGGCACTCGAAGATGTTGAGATAATCTCTGAGGATATACCTGGATGGCAGGTTGCTAATGAAGGCAAACTTACTGTTGCTCTTGATATTACTGTTACAGATGAACTGAGATATGAAGGTATTGCAAGGGAGTTTGTGAACAGGATCCAGAATATCAGGAAAGAGAGCGGTTTTGATGTAACGGATAAGATAACTGTTCTTATTGAAGATCATGACTTTATCCGTGAAGCTGTAAAACGACATTCATCCTACATAGGTTCACAGACTCTCGCCACTATTGTATCCATAGTTCCATCCATTATCGGAAATAATATCAGGGAGATTGATATTGATGAGGTGGTTGTGAGGATTTCGGTGAGGAAGAATTAAGAATTGTCTTAACGCCCTACGGGCGGTCTTGACGTCCCGCGAGGCGGGACTGTCTTCCTGATATTATTCTTTTATTTAAATAAGGATATTTAATAGCCTTCCTGCCTGTCAGGTTCCGCCCCCCTGCCCCCCTGAAGGGGGGTCAATTCTGAGCAGTCTATTAGTCCCCCTTCATGGGAGTTGGGGGGTAAAACCAAATCGCCGTTAGGCGAGAAATGCCACCATATCTTTTTTGGAAATAGATTAGTATTTTGGAGGCTGCAAAGCGAAGGGCACAAGTAAGCAATACTGTTTGAGGAGGAGCTTGCGACGACGAGTTGTATTGCGTGGGCAGGCAAACACCTACTTCTGTTTCATTTTGGCATCGATGCAAAGCGTAGCATGAGGTACAGCTCTCAGTCTCTCCTTGGAGATAAGTTTCCCGGTCTCGCGACATACTCCATATGTCTTGTTCTCTATCCTGACAAGAGCAGCCTGGAGATGCTGGATGAATTTCAGCTGACGTTGAGCCAGCCTTCCGGCCTCTTCCTTTGATAATGTCGTTGCCCCTTCTTCCAGCACCTTGAATGTGGGAGAGGTATCCATGGTATCATTACTCTCTTCATGAGTTATGCTCGATTTCAGTATCTCATAATCTTTTTTGGCCTTATCAAGCTTCTGAAGGATGATCTGTTTGAACTCCTCCAGTTCGTCGTCCGAATATCTGGTCTTTTCAGCCATAGCTTAAGATTTTTGTTATGCCGCAAAGGTATATTTATTTGATGAATAAAAAAACAAGTAAAATTTGAACCTGGGATAATTATGAGAAATAGAATTTTAATGTACTGAGGGGGAGATAGGGAGATATAGGGAGAGGGGGAGAGGGGGAGAGGGGGAGATAGGGAGAAAGGG
>JBGPPR010000269.1:0-2255 GCA_041488675.1 Thermodesulfovibrionia bacterium | reverse complement strand
CTTCGAGATAACTTTCTCCGCAGTGAGGACAGGTGACTACCGGGATATTTTCAATAACTAAAATATCCTTGCCCTTACCATATGTTCTGGCAATCCTGCGGACACGCGCACCCTCTTTCCCACAAATATCACAAATCATTTGTTTCCCTGTTCCCATACACCTATTATGGCACATACACTGTATATGATAACTAACTTGCCTGCTGGACTCAACTTCGCAATAATCTCAACGTCTTCTCCAGAAAATGATCTCCCATTTATCCGGTATTTCCACTCCGCTGTTACTCTATCTTTTTGCCGCTCCAGAATCCTTCCAGTTAATATACAGTGTTCAACCTCATAGATAGTTAAGGAATCATTATTCATTTCTTCTTCACCGTGGATCGTCATCACGTATTCCCGATTGCGAATTTTATCTCGCATCTCTTTCAAAACTCGATCAAACACGATATCCTCTAATTGTCTTTTTTGAAATAATCTCAGCCCCTTTTCAATTCCCTAACTGTGCCCCTCTCCTTTGTCTCCTCCTATCCCGTCAAGGGAGGAGAAGATATAAGTTAGATATAGGTCTGAATGGCTTAATCATTGATTAAAAACCTTATATTTGTCAAGGGGTTGTGAAATAGTTCATAAACGTTGTGTAGATGAATTTTGATATAGAAATCTCAGCATTTTAATAATGCGGTTATTGGTAACGTCACATACAACATCTTTGTACGTCATGCTCTCCTCCTGAAGCGAATTAATAGAACATCCAGTGTCCTTCTGTCCCGAAAGCATTCGGGACCGATCAAGAGAGGGAATGACAAGAATGTGGTCTTATTTATAAACTCCTTTGTAAAATAGAAGATATGAGGCGTATCCTTCATATTGATATGGATGCCTTTTTTGCCGCTGTCGAGGAGAAGAGACATCCGGAATTAACCGGCAAACCCATCGTCATTGGTGGTGATGGTGATCCCACGAAAAGGGGTGTTGTATCGACAGCATCCTATGAGGCAAGAAAATATGGCATCCACTCCGCAATGCCCTTACGCCGTGCTTATCAGTTATGCCCTGAGGCTGTATTCCTCCCTGTAGATTATGATGAGTATGTAAAAGTATCCGGGAAAATAAAGACAGTCCTCCGGAGCTTTACTCCCCTCGTGGAAGATGTAGGGATTGATGAAGCCTTCCTCGATATCACAGATATTGATATGGAATCAGAGGAGATAGTAAAGAGGATCAAGGAAAGGATCAGAGAAGAAACAGATCTCTCCTGTTCCATTGGTATAGGGCCAAATAAGCTGCTTGCCAAGATCGCATCCGACATGAAGAAACCTGATGGACTAACGATAATTTCTTCAGAAGATATTAAAGAGATGATATGGCCTTTGCCTGTGAGAAAACTTTGGGGTGTTGGTCCAAAGACGGAAAAGCGTTTGCACGATGTCGGGATAACAACAATAGGAGATCTGGCCTCGATTCCTCCTGAAAAGCTCATTGAGGATTTTGGCCAATCCTACGGTAACTATCTCCATGAAGCATCAAGGGGAATGGATGAGAGTCCTTTGATCACCCACTGGGAGCCGAAATCAATGAGCAGGGAGACGACATTTCAGAGAGATACAGACAACTGGAATGTAATTTCGAAAAACCTTGCAGAACTCACAAGGGATGTTGTGGATAGCATGAAAGAGTCCGGTTATCAGGGGAAGACAGTAACAATAAAAATACGTTTCAGTAATTTTGAAACTCATACGAGAGCAAAAACCCTCGATGACTTCACTGATTCCCTCGATATCATACGAAAAGCTGCCTTTGAAGTCTTTGGAAGGATCGAACTGAAAAAGAAGATAAGACTGATTGGAGTCAGAGTCAGCAATCTGAAGAAAGTTTAACCGCTATGAGTGTCTTCCTCTCCTCACCATGTCGACCAGAGATACCTTAATAATTAATGGGCATTTTCATATTGCCGAAATAAAAAATAGTGAGCTATACTTAAGAAATACGGTTTATCCGGCTTTTGTGTGGATGACAGAAACCCCTCTCTCCTCGGCGAGTCGCCCAAGGCGACCCTCAAGGGAAGGGAAATTGTGGATGATTCCCACAGAAAAGTTTGAAGAACTAAAAATACAGATGATAAGATTGTGTCAAGATAGAGCAAGAGATCACCTATAATAAAGAGTATGGAGATAGGACATGCCATTCTTAGGCGAACTTTTTATCCGCGAAAAACTGAAAAAGCCCGTCCGCGACCCGAAGGGTGATGATCT
>JBGPPR010000268.1:0-2258 GCA_041488675.1 Thermodesulfovibrionia bacterium | reverse complement strand
GACAGGAAGGAACTTCATATCAGGCTTGACGGACAGGCTCTTGCCTTTTACATAAATGGTGAAAGGGAAGGGCTCGTTCCTATCAGCCCGCTCAAGAGGGTTATTGTCATCGGCAATGTCTCGATTGAAACCCCTGTTCTTCACAAGCTATCGAATGAGAATATCAGCGTGATATTTCTTTCCGGGAAACGATTGAGGTTCTGCGGAATGATGCACGGAAGGCTCCATAACAACGGCATTCTGAGGGTCAAACAATATGAGAAATCTCTTTCTCCTTTTAGTTTGGAAATTGCAACAGACATTGTAAAGAGAAAGGTGGAAGGGCAAAAGGTGTTTCTGTTGAATGTAAGAGAAAGCCGATCCGATCTCCGATTTCCAATGACGAACGCAGCAGGGGTCCTTGAGAAAATACTCGAAACGCTGGAAACTCAGTCTGTTGAAATAGAAACCCTCAGGGGACTTGAAGGCGGCGCTTCGGCAACGTATTTTCAGGCATTTACTAAAATGTTTCCTGAATCCCTCGAATTTAAGAAAAGAAACAGACGGCCTCCGGAAGATCCTGTCAATGCCATGCTGTCACTTTGCTATACGATGTTACATTACGAGATAGTAAGGGAGATAGAGGTTATTGGCCTTGACCCTACAATCGGCTTTTACCATCAGTTTGATTATGGCAGAGAGTCTCTTGCATGTGACCTTGTTGAGCTTTACAGAACATCTGTTGACAGGTTTGTATGGGAAATTTTCAGGGAGCGGATATTTGCTGTTAGAGATTTTGCTCATGGGGATGAAAGGCCGGGCTGCTATTTAAAGAAAGAGAGCAGGAAAAGGTTTTATCCCCTTTATGAAGAATGGGCTAAGAGCATCAGGCCAAAACTGGTAAATGAGGTTAGAACATTATCTATGAGGATTATGGATGGGCAGGACATTATATCTGAATGAAAACAAAGGATTGACAGTCCTGAGAGATGGTCCTTCTGTCTGGATTAAAGAAGATGGAAAGGCTGGAAGACGAATACCTGCGAGGCTTGTGGGCAGAGTTGTCGTCATAGGCAATCTAAGACTTGAAGCGGGGGTGATAACCCTTTTTACGCAGAACGATATCCCTGTTACCTTTATTAACCGTAGGGGGGATGAACTTGCGGTTGCGATGCCATACAACCATCATTTACCAAGGCATTACGAGGAGCAGAAGATATTTCTTGATGTAGACGAGAATATTGAACGATTCAAATGCTGGTTATATGCCAGGAGGAAGGAAACACAGATTAATGTTATAAGGAGGTTTTCAAAAGGGTTTGCAGGATTGTTTACAGCAAAGGGTTTCAGGGAAAAGGATTATTGCAGGTTTATCGAAAGATTTAAGCCTTCTAAGGATGAGCAGTGGAAGGTCGTTTCTGGAGTAATCAGCAATCTGTTTAGAGAAATGATCATTGTAGAAATGATCATTGTATGTTTACTCAAGGCTGATCTTGACCCCCATCTTGGTGTCTTGTACAGGCGCCATAATTTTAGCCTTGCCCTCGATATCTCTTACGTCCTTGAGGCAGAAATTGACATGCAATGCATACAGTTCTTAAAAACTGCGGAAGGCATGAGTTACATAGTGAGGGATCAGAGTGGCCGGCTTGTGTCAAAGGAGGGCATGAGGGATATTATCCACAGGTTCGAAAACAGAAGAAAGTATCTCTTTGAAACTGTCGAGAAACTTATAGATGACATCTTTGAGTTGATGAGGGAATTGAGAAGATGAAGGCTAATTATCTTGTATGCTATGATATTACTGAGCCCAGAAGATTAAGCAGGGTTTACAAATTTATAAAAGGCATGGGATTGCATATTCAGTATTCAGTATTCAGTATTTCATTGTTCTTTGACATGGCCAAAATTGCTGGAACTCAAAGAGAAGCTGAGCCGCTTGATTGATGAAGAAGAGGACGATGTGAGGATTTATCCTTTACCGTCAGAAGAAAAGGTCATAGTAATGGGTTGTGGTGACAGGGTACCGGATGGCGTTGAGATTTTCATGGAATGAAGGAAGAAAGGAGGTGGATTTAGGTTGCTTATTGTAGGTGAAAACATCTGCACAAAGGATGCTGGAAGCAAATGTCTTTACAGGGAATTTTTAGGGGGTGCAGAAACAAAGAAGACCTGATTAAAAAGGGATTGCGACGGAAGATCGTGTGGCTGTCCGTTTTTCTGGACTGTAAAGAGGTTGCAGAAGGAATGTTATGAAGGTTGAAGAAATGGATGTGTTT
>JBGPPR010000267.1:0-2260 GCA_041488675.1 Thermodesulfovibrionia bacterium | reverse complement strand
GACAAGAATGTGACCTTACTTATGAACTCCTTAGTAATTCGAAAAATATGGCATTACGAGACGTTATAGGGCAGGAAAAGGCAGTAAACATACTCCTCAGAACCCTTCAGAGAGATAGGATACCATCTTCATATCTCTTTGCCGGAGAATCCGGTATAGGAAAGAAATTTACAGCAGTGAATCTTGCAAAAACCTTAAACTGCCTGAAACCAGTTACAAGTAGCGAGTTAAGAGTAACAAGTAAAAGGCAAACTCAAAATTCCGAACTAAACTCGTCACTCGTCACTCGTCACTCGTCACTTATATCTGACTGTTGTGATGAATGTTCTTCTTGCAAGAAGATTGATGCTGGAGTTCACCCTGACTTTTTATTTATTGAACCTGAAAGTGGACAGATCAGGATAGAGGAAATAAGGGCGATCGACGACACGCTCTCACTGAAACCCTTTGAAGGCAGATGGAAGATCGTGATTGTAGATGAAGCCCATATGATGAACTCTTATGCAGCGAATGCCTTTTTAAAAACCCTCGAGGAACCGCCAAAGGAGAGCCTCCTAATCCTCATATCATCAAATCCGGATCGGTTGCCCGATACCATACGGTCACGATGTTCAAGACTGAACTTCACACCCCTCAACAACGAGGCATGTGAAAAAGTCATTCGAAAAGTCAGAAGTCAACAGTCAGAAGTCAAGAGTCAAAAAACAACTGCAAAAAAACCGGGAACTGACGATTCTTTACTAACAACTCTTGTCAGACTTTCCATGGGCAGACCTGGGCTTGCAATTTCGGGAGACCTGATCGAGGAAAGAAAATGGTTTCTGGATCTCCTCCAGGAGATGATGAAAGCAGAGAAGGATGGTTGGACATCAAAGGAGGAAATAGAGAGATGGTTTGACCTGATAGTGCTACTTCTTAGGGATATGGCTGTGATACAGATAACCGGGGATGCAGGGAATCTTATTAATATTGATCTTCAAGATTATATAAAGAAGTTCAGCAGTTCAATGGATTTACGGGGTATAATAGATAGTTATCAGAAGCTGAACACCCTGAAGGGATATCTGAATTTCAATCTGAACAAATCCCTCACATGGAACTATACGGGCTCTCTTTTAAGGAGATTTAAGACGGAACAATGAATTCAGTCAGCCCAAGCAGCAAGGTTTCTTAAGTTGAACAATGTTGTTTATTGTCATTCCTGCTTGACAGTCCCGAATGCTTTCGGGATTCTTAAGAAAGATTCTGGACAAGCCCGCCTCTGGCGGACAAGCCAGAATGACAAGAGTACGTGAGACTACAGGGAATATCAATCTTTAACTGTAAGAGGTAAGTATCATGCCTGAGGTATTGGGAATACGCTTTAAATCCTGTGGAAAAATTTATGATTTTGAGGCAGATGGAGTAGAGGTCATTAAAGGTGACCTTGTGGTTGCAGAGTCTGAATTCGGCGTTACCATAGGGCACGTCATCATAGAACGTCATACTGTAGAAGCGCCTGAGAGGGAATTGAAAAGAGTGCTCCGGAAAGCCACAGAGGAGGACCTCCAGCAACAACAAGAAAACATCAGACTTGAAGAAGAGGCAAAGGATTACTGTATCGAGAGAATAATGGCAAGAGGCCTTTCAATGAAGCCGGTATCAACGGAGGTTACGCTCGACAGGAAACGGATCATTATCTATTTCACAGCCGAAAAGAGGATTGACTTCCGGGAGCTCGTGAAAGACCTTGCTGCAAAATTCAAGACACGGATAGAGATGCGGCAGATTGGTGTGAGGGATGAAGCAAAGCTATTGGGAGGTATCGGGATATGCGGGAGAGAACTCTGTTGCGCACGATTCCTTACGTTCTTTGAACCCATCTCTATCAAGATGGCAAAGAGGCAGGAGCTCATCCTGAATACGGGTAAACTATCCGGTCTCTGCGGAAGGCTGATGTGTTGCCTTGGTTATGAGTACAATGAAGCAGCTCCGGAAGATACAGCTATTACAGAGGAAGAGGCTCCCCTTACTGAGGATGTCGAAACCTTTGAAATGGTTGTAGCCTCGAGTGAACCTTCTGAAGAACCAGCCGGAACAGAAGCCCAACCCCTCGTAACCAGTTCGCAGCAATCTCTTCAATCGAAAGAGAGTGAAACAAAGGAAAGCCCCATAAAACCCACCGGACGCAGGAGAAAACGCAGAAGAAGGCCCCATAAAAAGTGAGCAGCAAGTTTTACGTCACCACGCCAATCTATTACGTGAATGATGTCCCCCACAT
>JBGPPR010000266.1:0-2261 GCA_041488675.1 Thermodesulfovibrionia bacterium | reverse complement strand
ATCAAGGGCGGAAACCTCTGCCAAAAAATAATATAGATCCTCACTTCCATATCCCCTATTGCAAGATATCTGATTATCTCCCCTTCTTTAAGGAGCATCTTCTCAACCTCGAGATATATTTCCCTTCGAATTCTCTTGACGTGATAACTGATTCCGACATCAAAAGGCTTCAGGAAGATCTCGATTATCAGCCGGCTCTTACGATTCATGCACCCTTTATGGATCTCTCGCCGGGCGCCGTGGATTCAAAGGTTAGATCCGTCACGGGTGAGCGGTTTTCCAAAATTGTCGATATAGCTGGAACTTTAAGACCCAAGGTAATCGTCTTCCATTCAGGCTATGAGAAGTGGAAATACGCTTCGAAGATTGACCTCTGGTTGGAAGGGAGTTTGATAACGTGGTCACATCTCCTGCCGAAGGCTGAAGAAATGGGTATCAGAATCGCTATAGAAAATATTTTTGAAGACAATCCCATAAACCTGAGGCTTCTTGTGGAGAAGATGGGGTCTCAATATTTCGGCATCTGTTTCGATACAGGACATTTTAATCTCTTTTCTGCGACACCGCTTGAAGAATGGCTGAGGCAGCTCACGCCTTACCTGATTGAACTTCATCTGCATGACAATGACAAGAGTGCTGATAACCATAAAGCGATTGGGGACGGGACTTTTGACTTTGATACCTTGTTCTCCACTCTTAAGGATAAGAACCTCGTCTATACTATCGAGGCACACACGCCGGAGGATGCACTGAGGAGTCTTCAGAGGCTGAAGACCTATAACTTATCTGTCTGATTCTTCATAGAAAAACCTCTGAGCTCCGGATAACCTTTGCCTTTATACTGCAGTATGATTTTGTGGCTTTCACCCATAGTTCCCGGGAAGATTAAGCGCTTTATTCTTGAGATTTCAAAAAGATAATCAGGGGAATTTTGATACAGCTTACTCATTATCTCATCGATGCCGAGGGAGATGAGAAAAGTCCCTTGTTGACAGAATCCGAGGGTCTTCAATCCGAGTTCCTCTCCCCACTTTTTGACCGATGAGAAGTTCACGTGAGCCGTTATGTCCTGCTCTCCAATGTTCTGATACGGGTCCTCTACAACCTGATGTTTATGATAGCTCAGCAGTGTGCCCCTGTTCCTGTGCTCACTGTAATAGTCCCAGGCCGGATAGCCATAGTCTATTGTCAAAATAAATCCTTCTGACAGGATCTTATCAATGGACATCAACCAGTCCTTTATCCTTAAATTAATTTCCGTCCGGTATCCTTTTGGAAGGGCTATGGAAAACTCATTTACGTAATCGGTTATGTCCTCTGTGCTCAAGCTATTAGTCACCTCAACAAGGGAGTTATCAAGAGATGAGACATATATCTCTTGCATGTCATTTTCCATCTCAATCAGGTGCACGGGAAAGGCATCAAGGAGCTCGTTTGAGAGTATGCAACCCTTTAGAGGTTTCACATCTTCTAATGAAGAAACCCATCTGATTTTATCCAGGAAATCCCCGAGTCGTTTTTCCTGTTTTTCTTTCAAAAAAGGGTTGGTCTCTACTACCACGTATGCGAGAGGCATGGATGATCTCTCAGCGAAATAATCAAGAATATCCCTGCACAAATATCCTGCGCCTGCACCAATCTCAAGGATATGAAAGCCCTCCGGTCTTTGCATGATCTCCCACATTTCTTCGATCTGTTTACCGATCATTGCACCGAAGGCAGGATGAAGATGGGGACTCGTGTAAAAATCACCCGCCCTTCCAATCTCTGTTCTTTCAGATGCATAGTATCCAAGCCCGGGATCATAAAGGGCCATCTCCATAAATGTTTCAAAAGTTATGGGACCTTCTTTTCTTATTTTCTCGATAACCTTTTGTTCGAGGAAGTTCATATCAGTCCCTCATAAGGAACCATTGCTTTATCTCCTCATCATAGTGCACCTCGTACTCATACCCATCACTGCCCTTAACGCGGAACACCCTTTTCCTTTTCTTGTTCCCAAGCCGTTCTTCAACCCACATGCTGAGAATTGCTGAGACCTCGATCTTTTCTCCTCGAATTACAAATGACCTCGGATACTCTTCGCCCCGATAACCGGAATAGGCAACAACCTCAATTGTTTCAGCGGACATACATAAAGTGTAACAGAATATTCATCCTATCTAAACCTAAACGTTGTAAAAAAAAGATTGCTTCGCTTCGCTCGCAATGACACACAATGACGAAAAGAGACGATGTCATTGCGAGGAACGGAGTGACGT
>JBGPPR010000265.1:0-2264 GCA_041488675.1 Thermodesulfovibrionia bacterium | reverse complement strand
CGCAATGCATCCTTTTCCTGATGCCTCTTCGAGAAGGCGCGTCTTTTTATAGATGAGATCACAAACTATCTGGTCTGACCGGAGGTGAGATGTGTCAAAAGGCAAAGGATCTTCTTCTCTTAATCCGAGGGGTGTAGCATTGATTAGAATATTGAATCTCTCTGTTCTTGCAATATCGCCGGTGACAGATACATCTTTATCGAGAATCTTTTTAAGATCAGCAGCAAGCCTTTCTGCCTTTTCCTGTTCAATGTCATATAAAAATAATTTCTCAGCCTCCTTGCCGAGATAGTAACTTATCGCCCTTGACGCACCTCCTGCTCCTACGACTAACACTTCTTTACCTTCGACAGAGATTCCGCATTCAAAGAGGAACTGCATAAAGCCCCTTCCGTCTGTATTATAGCCTTTAAGATTTCCGTTCGAATTCACTATTGTATTGACCGCGCCGATTGCAGATGCCTCCTTGTCAATCTCATCAAGAAAAGGGATCACCCTTTCTTTGTGCGGGACAGTCACATTGACTCCCACTAACCGGAGAGCCCTGACAGCCTTAATGGCTTCCTGCAAGGAATCAGGATGTACCGGAAAGGCAACATAGCAGTAATCAAGTCCAAGGGCTTCAAAGGCAGCATTATGCATTGCGGGAGACAAGGTATGTTCAACTGGATATCCAAACAGTCCTGTTATTTTAGTTCTACCGGAAATTTTCACCTAAAAAGTCTCACCTTTGTTGTGCTGAATTTATTCGCCATCCCTTTTAGACCCTGAAACAAGTTCAGGGTGACATACTAAGGAGTTCATAAGTAAAACCTCATTAAAGGCATGTTTCTGTCATGCCGGTCGGAGCGACTCCTCGCGGAGATCCGCATCGGACTTGTCCGGCATCTTTCTTCAAAGAAGGATTCCCGACAAGCGGGAATGACATACAAGTGGCTTTACTTATGACCGTATTAGTAAATGACCTGTAGCATTATTCTTCTCCGACAATCCCTTTTATCAATCCCTCAGGGGTCGATTCTATCTTCTTCACTGATGTGCCAAGTGCCTCTTCCATATCCTTGAGAGTGATGTCATCCAGGAAAACATTCTCCCCCTCTCTCAGTACTACATCGGGCAGAAGAACCACATCCTTGCTATCAGTCTTGTCAAGCAATGTTTTTATTATATCCCTCCCCGTTAAGAGTCCTGCAACAGTGACAGATGTCCCAAAAAATTTATTCTCAACGGGCAGAATGTCTATATTTATACCTTCTGTATTCAGGAGTTTCAAGAACTTTTTCAGGAATGGATAAAACGACATCCCGGTAATTGTGAGAAACCTCCTTTTGCGGGGAAGCAACTTGGGTATTTTGACTTTCTTTATACAATTCATAAAGAGGGCCACCATTCCAACGCCGTTTTCTATCTGGGGGAAATCTCCGTAGTCTTTAAGAGGAGGAAAGGGAATCTCTGACTTTATATAGAGCTCATCAGCTCCGTAGACAAGAGGATCACCGTGACGCTTCTTAAACCTCTTCTGGAAAGATTCGATTATCTTCAGCGCCTCTTTCGCATCCTCTTTCTCAACAGGCATGATGTTTTGCCTCCGGTACATGGTAAGTCCAACGGGCACCACGGCAACGGATGAAACATAGGGATAAAAACAGTGAAGGTCATGAATTGTCCTGGAGAGTTCTTTGCCGTCATTGTGACCGGGACAGAGAACAATCTGAGTATGGAGCCTTATCTTATTGTCGGCGAGGAACTTTAACTCATCGAGTATATCAGGAGCATTTGCATTTCCCAGGAGTTTGCTCCTAACGTTCTTACTCGTTGCATGAATGGAGACATACAGAGGACTCAACCTCTGTTCAACAATACGCTTCTTGTCTTCTTTCTTCAAATTCGTAAGGGTAACGTAGTTTCCAAAAAGGAAGGACATCCGGTAATCATCATCCTTCACGTACAGTGTTTTCCGAAGACCCTTCGGTAACTGTTTGACGAAACAGAACATGCAATTGTTGTTACAAGTTATTGGTTTGAACGGTCTGAAATCGACTCCGAATTCCCTGCCCTCTTCTCTCTCAGCACGAAGACTTAAATTTATCCCATTTCTCTTTACCGCTATCTCGATTGAGTCATCAGCGCCGTAAAACATAAAATCAACATGGTCTCGCAGTTTCTGAGAGTTTACAGAGACGAGGATATCACCTGGAAGGAGACCTAATCTCTCGGCCTGACTGCCGGGACAAACGCGATCGATCTGAATACCATTTTCAGAT
>JBGPPR010000264.1:0-2273 GCA_041488675.1 Thermodesulfovibrionia bacterium | reverse complement strand
TTCAATATCTTCGCTGCTTCTTTTGCGAAATAGGTCAGGATCAGATCAGCGCCGGCGCGTTTGATTGATGTGAGAATCTCCATCATTGCGCGCTTCTCATCAATCCAGCCGAGTTTCCCTGCCGCCTTTACGAGTGAATACTCTCCGCTCACATTGTAGGCGGCAACAGGCACATCAAATGTATCTCTCACATCTGAGACAATATCAAGATATGCGAGTGCGGGTTTAACCATGATGATATCCGCGCCTTCTTCTATATCCAGGGCAATTTCTCTTAATGCCTCCCGTCTGTTGGCAGGATCCATCTGGTAAGAGCGCCTGTCTCCAAACTGCGGGGTTGATTCTGCGGCTTCCCTGAAGGGTCCATAAAAAGCGGATGCATATTTTGCTGCATATGACATAATGGGCATTGCCTGAAATCCCTCATCATCAAGAACTTCTCTGATTGCGCTGACTCTCCCGTCCATCATGTCTGAGGGAGCAACCATGTCAGCGCCTGCCTTCGCATGGGACAAAGCTTCTTTTGATAACAGCTCAAGGGTTGGGTCGTTTTGGACCTCTCCGTCCTTTATCACTCCGCAGTGCCCATGGCTTGTGTACTCGCAGAGGCAGACATCTGTAATGACATACAACTCCGGAACAGAATCCTTGATGGCCTTTATCGCTTCCTGGACGACCCCATGTTCATCATATGCACCTGACCCGACTTTATCTTTATGCTTTGGTATCCCGAAGAGTAATACAGAGGGGATGTCGAGAGAATAAACTTCCTTTGCATGTTTGGTTATCTTATCAACAGATTCCTGGAAGCACCCCGGCATAGATGAAATTTCTTTCTTTACATTCTTGCCGTAAGTAACGAACAGTGGATAGATAAAATCATCAGGAGACAGAGAAGTCTCCCGTACCATCTTTCTGATGGTCTCGTTCTTTCGTAACCGCCGAGGCCTGTGAATTGGAAACATTGAAAAATTATACCACGATGCCTTTAAAAAAGTTAGAGTTGTGAATTGATTTCTCCTGGGATGATGTAGTTTTTTTGTGCAGTTTGCAACAGCTCCTGTGCAGTTTGCAACAGCGAATAACTCTCCTGACTGTAGGAGCTGGAATTTTTTCTCTCCCTTCAAAAAAAATCTTTACCTTAGACAGGGAGTTATGTTATTTTTTAATTCCTATATTAAGAACAGTAATCTTTCCTCGGTAGCTCGGAGGGGATAAAAGGAGTCTTCAGGTATGTTAATCATCGGTGAGAAGTTGAGCATAATAGCAAAAAGGGTTCGGGAAGCTATGATGAAGAAAGATAAGGGGCCTATACAGGATATAGCCATTACTCAAGCGAAGGCTGGTGCAGGTATGATAGATGCGAATATAGGCCCTGCAGAAGATGGTGGAGAGTCATTGATGGAGTGGATGGTCACCACCATTCAGGCGGTTGTTCCTCTCCCGATATGTCTTGACACAACGAACTATGCGGCAATAGAGGCCGGGCTCAAGATCCACAACAACCAGTGGGGAAAGCCTCTTATAAACTCCACATCGAATGACCCCGAAAGGTTCCCGATGCTTGAGCTGGCAGCTAAATACAATGCTCGGATAATCGGCCTGACTGTTGGAAAGGGAGGATTGCCTGCAGATGCAGAAGAACGGGCTGCAATTGCTGCAGAGATAATGGCGCGGGCGATGGAATATGGCGTGCACCTTGAAGATCTCTACCTGGATCCTCTCGTTCTCCAAATAGCGACCTCTCAGGACCACGCATTACATGTAATCAAGGCAATCAAGATGTTCCAGGAGTTGAACGATCCGCCGATGAAAACAGTCGTTGGTCTCAGCAATGTATCAAATGGTTGCCCAAAGGCTTTGAGGCCAATTTTGAACAGCTATTTTCTGTCATTGCTTATCTATGAAGGATTGACAGCAGCTATAGCAGATCCGCACGAAGTGACACCGACAGTAAAGACCATAGATGTGATACTCGGTAAAACACTCTATGCACATTCGTATCTGGAAATGTAATTTTTAGGGTTCGAGGATTCGAGGGTTCAAGGGTTCGAGCTAAAAATTAGAAACACTGGAATCCTTGAATCCTGGAACCCTTGAATCCTATATTCTAAGGAGGATATATGGCTTTCACACCACCTGCAGAGACCTATCCCGGAAAAATCTGTGCACCAACGTTCGGAATCGGCGACAAAGCTGTTACACTTGGCGGAGAGAATGTTCTGCCTTTCCATTCTTTCGAAGGAACAATGCCGAACAGGCCAATAATCGCC
>JBGPPR010000263.1:0-2274 GCA_041488675.1 Thermodesulfovibrionia bacterium | reverse complement strand
GTCTTTTTGTCACAGAAGGAATCATTCCGGAAATACATCCGGAGAATATAAAAATAGAATATGGAGAAGATGTATCGGTCGACATTTCTGTTCTTGAAAGTATATTACCGGAAGGATTAATAACCTCGCGATGCATCGGCGGTATCACTCTTGGCAAGAAAAAATATTTCGAGAAAGCGAAAGACGATTTTTTTCTTAAGGTGGAACCGCTTAAAAGAATCTTTGATGATTTCCAAAAAAAGTCGGAGCTTTTCAGACTAACAGGTTGCTTCCATGGTGCAGCAGTATCCGACGGGGAGAGAATTCTTGTTTTCGCTGAGGACATTGGAAGACACAATGCTGTTGATAAAGTGATTGGATATTTCCTTCTCGAGAATATCACCTTCAAAAGAAAAGTAATGCTTGTCAGTTGCCGTCTCTCTTCAGAAATTGTCTCAAAATGTTCAAGGTGGGGTATTCCAATATTAGCAAGCAGGGCTGCTCCCACAGACCTTGCAGTTGAGATAGCGGAGACAACAGGCATAACTCTTATAGGTTTCGTAAGGGGCGATAGTATGAATGTATATACGCACCCGCAGAGGCTGCTCTTTTAGCAGAAACCAAAGGGCATTTAGCTGCGAGTTAAGATTTGCTATTTTTGCTATCTTATTTCGTATTTAGACAGTCTGTGACGGAAGGATCTAAAAGATAAGTTGAGAAGTTTTGCCGCTTCCTTCTTAACGCCGCCGGACTTCTCGAGTGCCTTGAGCAGATACCTCTTCTCAAGGTCTCCAATAATTGCATCGATATCGATCCCGGCTTCAGTAAGTTCAGGAATCTCTTTTGTATTATCTGTATATCCAAGGATTTCACTGGGAAGTTCTGCCGGCGTTATTTCTTCTTTTTCTGTAAGAAGAACTGTTCGTTCGATGACATTCTCAAGTTCCCTCACATTCCCCTTCCAAGGATAGCTCACCAATGTTCGCATTGCCTCCGATGTAATTTTCCTCGGCTGGCTTGATATCTTTCTAAGAAAATGTTCTACGAGTAACGGGATATCTTCCTTCCTCTCTCGCAGGGGGGGTATATGAATAGGAACAACATTGAGCCTGTAATATAAATCTTCCCTGAACCTGCTGAATGCAAGCTCTTCCTTTACATCTTTGTTTGTTGCCGATATAACTCTTACGTCAACTTTTATGTCCGTTGTCCCTCCCACGCGCCTGAATGAGCCATTCTCAAGGACTCTGAGAAGTTTCGCCTGAAGGTTAATCGGCATTTCACCGATTTCATCGAGGAAAAGGCTCCCACTATCTGCTATTTCAAAAAGCCCTTGTTTGTTATGCAAAGCGCCGGTGAAAGACCCTCTCATGTGCCCAAAGAGTTCTGACTCCAAAAGCCCTTCTGGAAAAGCTGCACAGTTTACTGCCACAAAATTTCTATCCTTGCGATTACTGAGGTTATGCAGTGCCGCTGCAACTAATTCCTTACCCGAGCCACTTTCGCCAACAATCAGCACATTCGAGGTGCTCTGCGCGACCTTAGGGATCAGCCTGAAGAGTTCCTGCATCTGAGGGCTTTGACCGATAATATTCTCAAGTCTATATGTTGTCTTTACTTTCTTCCTTAAGAGGGAAACCTCCTCACTCAGTCTCTTCTTCTCGATGGCCTTTTCAACGATTAATCTAATTTCGTCTATTTTGAAGGGTTTGTTAATATAGTCGTACGCACCGGATTTCATGGCTTCAATTGCTGCCTCTGTTGTGCCGAAGGCCGTTATCATGATTACAATCGTATCAGGAGAAATCTCTTTTGTTTTTTTCAAGAGTTCGAAGCCGTCAACTTTAGGCATTTTCACATCTGTTATGACAAGATCAAAGATGTCGTTCGCAAGATACGAAAGTCCTTCGAGTCCGTCTGAGGCAGAGACTACTTCATACCTCTCTCCCTCGAGGAGAATCTTTAGGACCTCCCTCATGCTTTTCTCATCTTCCACGATGAGTATCCTTCCTTTATACTTTTCCATCTGTCTTAGGTAATATAACCTCAAAGGTCGTGCCAAATCCAGGATTACTTTTCACGCTTATCGAACCGGCATGTTCCTCGATGATCCTGTAGGCTATAGCAAGTCCAAGACCTGTTCCGTTCTCTTTCGTAGTAAAAAAGGGATAAAAGATTCTTCCGACGTCATGGTCTCCGATACCAATCCCGGAATCCTGAAACATAATTTCCGTAGTTGCGTCCGTGCTCTTCGTGGAAACAATCAGCTCCCCTCCCTCAGGCATCGCCTCTATT
>JBGPPR010000262.1:0-2282 GCA_041488675.1 Thermodesulfovibrionia bacterium | reverse complement strand
TCTCAGTCCCAGTGTGGCCGTCCGACCTCTCAGTCCGGCTACCCGTCTTTGGCTTGGTGAGCCATTACCTCACCAACTACCTGATAGGCCGCAGGCCCATCCCCAAGCGTCCCGATTTTCATCGGGACTTTTACCACAAACATCCCAGTTCGTGGTCTTATGCGGTATTAGCTCAAGTTTCCCTGAGTTGTCCCCCCTTTGAGGGTAGGTTACCTACGTGTTACTCACCCGTCCGCCACTAAGTTAATGCTGTATTGCTACAGCATCGACCCCGTTCAACTTGCATGTGTTAGGCACGCCGCCAGCGTTCGTTCTGAGCCAGGATCAAACTCTCATGAATAACTAAAGGGTATGCTACGCACTTTCTCATATTTTCAAAGAACATGTAAATACTGCAGGAAGTATAATACCTTACATCAAGCAATTTCATCTTGTCAACCTGAGATAAATCACACGATCTCATGTTGCTCAATCTGCTATGGCGACCAATTGGATCACGTGGCCTTACTCTAAATATCTTTTCGGAACATGAGTCAGTTGATTTTATCAACTCTCCTATGGTATAAAAATAAGCTAATTATTCTTGTCTTTTAAAGAGCAAAGAAGCGTGGAGAATTAGAGGAGGCGTTGTACATGAATGTCTACGAAAATATTGTAATCCTTAATGCATCTCTCCCTGATGAAGAGATTGAGTCGGCTATTGTGAAAATCAAGGAGTCTATCGCGGGTCAAGGTGGGCAAATAGTGAAGACGAGCGTCTGGGGTAAGAGAAAACTCGCCTATGAAATCAAGAAACAGAAGAGGGGGTTGTATCTGCTTTTGGTATACAAGATAATGCCATCGGCGATTAAAAAGTTGGAAGATTTCTACAAGGTCTTCGAACCGGTCATCAAACATTCTGTCATAAGGCTCGGTAAGAAGCAGGTGGAACATCTCGAGAAGACTGAAGCAGCCTCAGAGCCTGCCGAACCAAAGAAAGAAAACCAAGGTGTATAACAAAGTAATACTTATAGGAAATCTTACAAAAGACCCCGAACTTAGGTACACGCCGCAGGGAACTCCTGTAACATCATTCCGAATCGCCGTTAATTATCGATACAAGCAGTCCGACGAGATGAAACAAGAAACGATGTTCATAGATATCGTTGTTTTTGGAAAACAGGCTGAATCCTCCAGTAAGTATCTTAATAAAGGCAGCTCTGTACTTGTTGAGGGTAGACTTCAGGAGCGGAGATGGGAATCTGACGGGCAGCAGAAGAGCAAGTTCGAGGTCATAGCCCAATCAGTAAGATTCCTTTCGAGGAAGGCAGCGCCTGGGGAGACGGCAACCGAAGGGGATATCGTTCCTCCGGAGGAAACGACTGATTTAGAACCATTTTAAGGAAAATTTCGGAGAGGTGAGATGCCATATCAACAGAAGAGATTCCAGAGAAAAAAGTTTTGCAGATTCTGTTCAGAAAAAGTAGAGTTCATCGATTACAAAGATATCAAAATCCTCAGAAATTACCTTACAGAAAGAGGGAAGATTCTTCCGCGGAGGATGACCGGCGCCTGTGCAAAACACCAGAGGGAACTTACAGAATCTATCATGCGGGCAAGGAGTATTGCTCTCATCACTTTTGCAGAAAAGTAGATGAGGATCCCAAAGGGTTGGGTTCCTCTCTTGGCAAGAAAGATAGTAGATAACATAATATCAAAGAAGCTCGTAAGTCCTGCCGTACCGTTGGAAAAACTCATTTCAGAAACATCTGAGCTACTCCTCAATGAACTTGCCGTCGAGGACAGGTTGAATGAAGAGGTCAGAGACCTGCTGAAGAAATATGCCCCTGATATAGAAAAAGGCCACCTGGACTACAGAAGACTCTTTGATCTTACAAAACATAAATTGGTGAGGGAGCGGAATTTAGTTTTATGATGCTCACTGAAGACAAAATCTCGCACCTCAGCCATGTGCTCCTGAAGGGACTAATTGAGAAGGGTCTTATAGAAGATATTGAGGATGAAGGAAAAATCAGGGCCGAAATCAAAAGAACAATAATATCAGAGCTGAAAATTGGCGAAGAGATTGATTCTGTTGTCAGGAAAAAACTCTTTTCCTTCTCAAAAAAGATAGTCGAAGGGAGTCCAGAATGGGATATCCTGCATAAAAAATATTTCAGGGAAGAGGAGATGAAAAGGGGAAGGACATAAGGGTAAAATATTTTATGGATTATTTTATCTCGGATATAACGGACGAAGAAATAAAAAGGGAAAAGACAAAGGCACAAAGCCTGAGAAAGACC
>JBGPPR010000261.1:0-2284 GCA_041488675.1 Thermodesulfovibrionia bacterium | reverse complement strand
GTGCCTCAGGCGAAAAATCAGGAAACAATCCACGCTCGATCATCGACCGGCGGGCAATTCTTTGAAGCATATTCCGATGGCTTTTAGCGTTCGAATCCATCACGGGCGAACAACTGTCTTAATAACAATATTTCTTCACAAACATGCTGCTTGTAATATGCACAATTATATCAGATATTATGTTGGTTTATTACAGGGACTAGTTAAGCGAAGAAGATATCCTGCCGCCGCCAAAACTTCGTTTTGCAGATAACACTTATCTCCTGTAAATCGAAACCGAAGGAATTCTCCAATAAATTTTCGATATCCTTAAAAATACTTTTCTTCGAATGTAATCTTTGCATCCTTCAAACGCTCATAATCTATCTTCAAACGTGAATTGGCGATAGTTGTATTTACCTTAAGGGTATCATGTGATTCTTCTGAGAATGAAAACATGTAGACTTTTGAAACCTGATTAACTTCCTCTTCGGCTCTGAAAGTATAATGTGCCATAAGCAGGTACATATCAATTTCTCTTTTCACGTCATTGGTATTTTCTGGATGAACCTTCTGTGTGACAAGCTGTTTCTTTAAGTCAATTGCCACTTTGACATCTTTCCCTTCCTTGGCGAGGGCAATAAAATCTTCTATCCTGCCCAACTCACCTTTTTTATTACCTTCAGACATACTTTCCCCTCACTTTCTGTATTTGATTTAGTAAGCATCTTATGCGCTCTCAATGAAGAGGAGGCCGGGGTCTTCAAGGTAACGCATTACCTTTGATAAAAAGGTTGCCGCATCAGCGCCATCAGTTACTCTGTGGTCAAAGGTCAATGATAACGGGAGAATCTTTCGGATTACTATCTGTCCTTCCTTCACCCACGGTTTATCAGTAATTCTACCTGTTCCCAAAATCGCAGCATCGGGATAGTTAATTACGGGAGTTGCAAAAGTTCCGCCGAAATGTCCCCAGTTGGAGATGGTAAAAGAACTCCCCTTCATCTCTTTTAGTTTTATCTTTCTCTCTTTTGCCTTCTGGCTCATGACCTGAATCTCTGAGGCGAGTTCGCGCACTGTTTTCTTGTCAACATCTCTTATCACAGGTACCATGAGACCATCAGGGGTGTCAACAGCAATGCCCAAGTTGTAATATTTCTTAAGGATTATCTCCTCTTTTTCACCGTCAATAGAGGCATTAAGGTAGGGATGCTCTGCAAGGGAGTGCTGCACAGCTTTTATGAAAAAGGGGAGAAAGGTTAAATGGATGCCTTTTTCCTCCAATACCTTTTTTTCCCTTTCCCTGATGTTCCAGAGGTCAGTGACATCTGCTTCATCCATGACTGTAACAAAAACCATAGTCTGATGCGCTGTAACGAGATTCTTTGCTATTGTCCTTCTTAATCCCTTGAGAGGAACACGCTCGGTGATACCGTATAAATCCTCTGCCTTTTTGCCTTTTTCAGATGCATTTATTACATCCTCTTTCGTAATGCTCCCACCGGGACCAGAACCCTTTATTGTTTCAAGCTTTACCGCGAGTTCTTTGGCCAGAGCCCTCACTGCCGGGGTTGCGAGTATCTCTTCTTCCTCCTCAGGCAAGACCCCGACTACGGAGACGGATTTTGGCCTCTCCTCAACTGCCTCTCCCTCTTCAGCAATCGTCATCAGGACTTCACCGACCTTTGCTATCTCTCCTTCCTCTCTATTAATCTTAAATATCTTTCCTTTTTTAGGAGATGGGACTTCCACGATCGCTTTGTCAGTTTCTATCTCAATGACAGTTTGATGTTCTTCAACAGAGTCACCTTCTTTGACGAGCCATTTCCGTATCTCACCTTCTGTTATTCCTTCACCTAAATCAGGAAGCGTAAAATCAAAGGGCATAGTGGTACTCCTTTATATCTTCCCACTTTGGCAAAGGTCGGTACGACTCGCAACCGAGGGGATTGAGGGGGATTTTTTGAATAAATCTATCTCCATAAAATCTCCCCTTGCCCCTCTTTTCCTTCACCTCAGCGAATCCGCCCGAGTGCGGAAAAGAGGGGCAAGAAGGATTCCTGATCCCGAAAGCTTTCGGGAGAAATGACAGCTCGTTTGGCAGGTATAAGTAAAATTTGGTTAATATTTCATTACCTCCTCAATGGCTCTTCTTATCCTTTCCACAGAAGGCAAATAATAATCCTCAAGCTTGGAAAGGGGCATTATAACATCGTATCCGGTGACCCTCAGTATCGGTGCCTTTAAGTAAAGTATGGCTTCCTCTGCAATAGTTGCAGAAAGTTCAGCGCCGAATCCACAGGTC
>JBGPPR010000260.1:0-2296 GCA_041488675.1 Thermodesulfovibrionia bacterium | reverse complement strand
TGCAGAAGTGCGAGAGGCGTTTGTAAAGAGAAGCGCTGTCATTAAGGCGATCAGGGACTTTCTCGAATCGAAAGACTTCATTGAGGTTGAAACACCAATGATGCAGCAGATACCGGGAGGAGCAACAGCCAAACCCTTCAAGACCCATCACATAGCCCTTGGTATTGACCTGTACCTCAGAATCGCCCCTGAGCTCTATCTCAAGAGGCTCCTTGTCGGAGGTTATGAACGTATCTTTGAATTGAACAGAAACTTCAGGAATGAGGGTATATCAACGAAACACAACCCCGAGTTCACCATGCTCGAATTCTACATTGCCTACAGGGACTATAATTTCCTGATGTCTTTTACAGAGGAATTAATCACCTCTGTTGCCCGGAAGGTGCTGGGCACACTGAAGATCCCCTATGGGGATTCATCGATAGATATTACTCCTCCCTGGCCGAGGGTCCCCATGCTGGATGCTCTATTGCAAAAGGGTGTCCCGCCGGAGGTGATAAAGGACAGAACAAAAGCGCAAGAATGGGCAAAGTCACATTCCATAGAAATAGAGGGAGATGTTTCTCTTGGGAAAATACTTGATGAGATTTTTAAAGAAGTAGTAGAACCGGATCTTGTCCAGCCGACTTTCATCATAGATTATCCCGTCGAAATCTCCCCTCTTGCGAAGAGAAAAAAGGAAAGTCCGGAACTCACGGAAAGATTTGAGCTCTTCATTGCATCGCAGGAGATAGCGAATGCCTTTTCGGAGCTCACTGATCCCATAGACCAGGGTGAGCGTTTCATGAAACAGGTCGAGGAAAAAGCAAAAGGCGATGAAGAGGCACAAGGGATGGATGAAGACTTCATCCGGGCTCTGGAATACGGGATGCCCCCTGCAGCAGGTGAAGGTATAGGAATAGACAGGCTCGTCATGGTGTTAAGCAACTCCCAGTCAATACGGGATGTCATCTTCTTCCCACAACTGAAACCGGAACAATAGCTCAAAAGATGCAAGATACCTTGACGCCATGAATCTTCCCTATCATGTTTTCATAGCCCTCAGATATCTGAGGTCCAAGAAAAAACACAAGGGAATCTCGGTGAACATCCTCATATCCATAGGAGGTGTTGCGGTTGGTGTTATGGCGCTCCTCGTCGTACTCTCCGTAATGAGTGGATTCCATGAAGACCTTCAGAGAAAAATTCTTGGAGTGAGTGCCCATGTTGTCGTTCTCGATTACAGGGGAAACATTTCCGGATATGATGAGGTGATCAAGAAACTTGAGAATGAAAAGGACGTTGTATCAGTGGCTCCTTTCGTCCTCGGGCAGGTAATGGTGTCGTATGGCAAGAGGGCGCACGGTGTCTTTCTGAGGGGAATAAATCCCGAAATGGAGTCAAGGACGACAGAGATATTGAACTACATAAAGGATGGCAACCCAAGAGACCTGTCTCCAAGAAATGGAATCCCCGGTATTATCCTTGGGAGGGAGCTTGCAAGCAGCCTCGGGGTATTCGTTGGTGATACCATTCATATCGTTTCTCCTTTCGGTGAAATAGGTCCCCTCGGCATGCTTCCGAAAGTAAAGCCTTTCAGGGTTGTGGCGGTATTTGAGGTCGGGATGTTTGAATACGACTCAAATCTTGCGCTCTGCGATATGCAGTCTGCGCAGGAATTCTTTGGCATGGGCAAAGATATTACCGGAATCGAACTGAAAGTGAGAGACATTTACAAGGCAACTGAAGTGAGAGAGAAGGTACAAAAAAAATTAGGGTTTCCTTTCCACGCAAGGGATTGGATGCAGATGCATCAGAACCTTTTTTCAGCTTTAAAACTGGAAAAATTTGCTATGTTTATTATCCTCATCCTCATAATACTTGTTGCTTCATTTAATATTATCAGTACCCTGATTATGAACGTGATAGAAAAAACCAGGGAGATAGCCATATTAAAGGCAATGGGTGCAACGAACAAGGGGATTATGACGATCTTCATGCTCCAGGGTCTTATCATTGGAATTATCGGAACTGTTATTGGAGTTGGCAGTGGGTATCTCCTGAACAATCTCCTTGATAAGTATGAGATTATCAAACTCCCGGCCGATGTTTATTATTTGAGCCATTTGCCGGTGAAGATGAAGTTTTCCGACTTTCTTGTTGTTTCTCTTTCTACAATCATTATCAGCTTTCTTGCAACCCTCTATCCGGCGAGACAGGCAGCTAAACTGAATCCCGTGGAACCTTTGAGGTATGAATAGGTTTAAAAACATTGAGAGCCTGAATTCGCAAACTAAAGTTTGCGGCTACATCTGTT
>JBGPPR010000259.1:0-2299 GCA_041488675.1 Thermodesulfovibrionia bacterium | reverse complement strand
TATGAATAAGATGTCTAAGCGTAATCTCCGTAGAATTTCGCAGGGTTTCTTTCTGCTACTTTTTCTTTTCCTTTTCATACAGACAGAATCAAAAGGAAATGATACTCTTGGCTACCCGGTAAAACTCTTTCTTGATTTCGACCCCCTCATTTTCATCACAACTCTCTTTGCTTCTCATGCAAGTAAAATCCCGGCTGCCTTTTTCCTCGCCACCATCACTATTTTTTTAACCATGATTATCGGTAGAGTCTTCTGTGGCTGGATGTGTCCCCTCGGCACCTTGAATAATGTTGTGGGATCATTGAGGAAAAGACATTCTCAAAAAATCCCCTATCAGTGGCATAAAGCAAAATATTATATTCTCCTCTTCCTGATTGCCTCATCAATCTTCACTCTCCAGCTTGTCGGGATTGTAGATCCGATTTCTCTCCTGATAAGATCCTTTTCACTGAGTGTATATCCACTCTTGAATTACGGCATCCGGGGAGTATTCGATGCCCTTTACCAGACTAACATCCCTGTTGTCGTCGATGTATCTGAGTTCATCTACAATGTCTTGAAAAAGATTTTTCTCTCTTTTCAGCAGCCTTATTATCTGCAGGGGATCTTCGTCGGTTTACTGTTCTTTTTTATCCTTGGACTCAACCTTCTCGAAAAGAGGTTCTGGTGCAAATATCTCTGTCCTCTCGGCGCTCTTCTTGGCCTCCTTTCACGGTATGCGTTCCTGAAAAGAGACGTAAGCGAGGGCTGCACCTCATGTGGCATGTGCGATACCGTCTGTCAGGGTGGGGCACTGCCGCATACAAAGGAGGATTGGAGGAAGACTGAGTGTCTTGCCTGTTTCAACTGTGATGATGTATGCCCTGCAAATGCAGTGAGCTTTGGTTTTGGAAGGAAGAAAGTTCCGTCGATGGATCTCGGGAGAAGAAATGTAGTTCTCTCGTTATGTTCCGGTGCACTGGCAGTTCCCTTCCTGAGGGCTAATCCTTTTTCGAAACCGGGGTATTCTCATCCTAAACTGCTGAGGCCTCCCGGTTCACTTGAGGAAACTGAGTTCCTCGAGAGATGTATCAAATGCGGGGAGTGCATGAAGGTATGCATTACAAACGGACTGCAGCCAACGTTCCTCGAAGCCGGTCTTGAAGGAATATGGTCTCCCAGGCTTATCCCGAGAATTGGGTATTGCGAATATAGGTGCACGCTCTGCGGTCAGGTCTGCCCTACCGGTGCAATACAGAGGTTGACTCTTGAAGAGAAGATGAAGGTGAAAATAGGACTTGCCATGATCGACAAAGGGAGATGTCTGCCTTATGCGCATGCGACGCCCTGTATTGTCTGCGAAGAAGTCTGTCCGACCCCGAAGAAGGCCATATGGTTTGAGGAAACAGTTGTGAAGGACAGGGAGGGAAGGGGAATAACAGTAAAACAGCCAAGGGTTGATCTTGAGCTCTGCATTGGCTGTGGCATATGCGAGGCAAAGTGTCCTGTCGGCTGTCAGCCGGCAATTTATGTGACCAGTATCGGCGAATCAAGATCAGAAACGAATCAGCTTCTTTTGTTTTAACTCTTATCTTGATATTTTCTGTAGTTTTGTCAATATTCGACAATATGATAAATGATCATGCTGTCATTCTGTACTCGTTTCAGAATCTCGTAGTTTCAAGTATCCGTAAGCCTTTGAGATCCCGAAACAAGTTCGGGATGACATATTTTTACCCTCCCCTTTATTCCCTCCCATCGAGGGAGGAGAATAATAAAAAGAAGTCCCCTCTCCTCCGCTTAAGGCGGATGGGAGAGGTAAGGGTGAAGGGGCTAGGTTAAAGAAAGAGATATAGGTCAGGCATCTTGCCTGACGCCCGAGGCGAGATGCCTCGGCTATTTCGTGCTTCTAATTTTTTGATCTCCCTTTGATTTTTCCACAGATATCCAATATAATTTTCCAGCCATGAATGAGAAAGAAAGACTGATAGAACTGATCGGACGCGTATCATTTCAATACAGCGAAAAACCCATTTACAAACTTTCTTCAGGAGCAGTCAGTAATTACTATTTCAATATGAAAAAAACCACTTATTCTCCTGAAGGGGCATATCTCATCGGCAAGCTCGTGTTTGAAAAAATAAAGGAAGCAGGCTTGCGCGTCAGCGCCATAGGTGGGCTGACAATGGGAGCTGATCCAATAGCTTTTGCGGTTGCGCGTTATTCCTATGATGCAGGAGAACCTATCCAGGCCTTTGTTGTCAGGAAAGAACCCAAGGAACATGGAATGAGACTTCAGATTGAAGGCAGTGTCAGCCCC
>JBGPPR010000258.1:0-2318 GCA_041488675.1 Thermodesulfovibrionia bacterium | reverse complement strand
TCTCAGAAAGGCGACATCCCGGAACCTGCCATCCTCGAAAATCTGAGCAGCACCATATTAGTTATCGGTGGCGGCATAACAGGTATGACCGCAGCCCTTGAGGGAGCCAAGGCAGGATACCAGGTTGTATTGGTAGAAAAGGAACCTCAGCTTGGGGGCTTTGCAAATAAATTATACAAAAAGATTCCAACAAGGGATTACAGAGAACCGATGTATGTTGATACAGGTATAGAAAAGGTCATCAAAGAGGTCGAGAGCAATTCTAATATAAAGGTATATAAATCATCAAAGGTTGAAAAAACAGCTGGGCAGCCTGGCTTATATGATGTAACTATATCTTCAAATGGTAGTTCCGAAACAGTAAAGATTGGCGCTATCGTTATGGCTACAGGCTGGATGCCTTATGATGCAACAAAACTGGACTACCTCGGATATGGCAAGTTCAAGAATGTTGTGACGAATATTGAATTTGAAGAGATTGCAAGGAAAGGCACAATTACAAGGCCGTCAGATGGGAAAGAGGCAAAAAAGGTAGCATTTATTCAGTGCGCAGGCCAGAGAGATCCTAATCATCTCCCCTATTGTTCTTCAATGTGCTGTGCAACCTCTTTAAAACAGGCAAGATATGTCAGACAAAACCCTGAAGCATTAGCGATGATACTTTACATAGATATGAGAACACCGGGAAGGCTTGAGGCATTTTATAAAGAGGCCCAGAATGATCCTGGCATAATGTTGACGAAAGGCGATGTTAAAGGAGTTTCAGATGCAGGGAATGGGAATCTATATGTTGATATGGAAAATTCCCTCTTAGGTGAAAAGGTAAAGGTTGAAGCTGACCTTGTTGTTCTTGCAACTGGAATGGTACCTACTACAAGGGGTCCGCAGGAGTATCTTGACGGACTTACCCTGGCGGCTACAAAAGGTGATGATGCAAAGAAGGCATATCTGGAATCAACTCCAAAGCCTGAGTATATCTTAAACCTTGACTATAGGCAGGGTCCCGAAATACCTTCTCTTGAAGGAGCAGTTGGGTTTGCAGATTCAAACTTTATATGTTTCCAGTATGAAACAAGAAGAACCGGTGTATATGCTGCAGGTCCTGTGAGACAGCCTATGAATATGACCGAAGCTCAGGAGGATGCAGCAGGAGCCATGTTTAAGGCGATACAGTGTATTGATCATGTTGCTAAAGGCATAGCGGTACATCCAAGGGCCTGGGACATAACATTCCCCGACCCGCAACTTATCAGGTGTACAGCATGTAAAAGATGTACAGAGGAATGTCCATTTGGCGCAATCGAAGAGGACGCTAAAGGTATTCCTACATATATGATTAACAGGTGCAGGCGATGTGGAACATGTATGGGAGCATGCCCTGAAAGGATTGTGTCGTTCAAAGACTACAGTGTTGATATGATAGGTTCAATAATTAAGTCTATAGATGTGCCGGAAGAGGAGTTCAGGATAATTTGTCTGGTTTGTGAAAACGATGCGTATCCTGCCCTGGACACAGCCGGACTGAATCGCAAAGCTATTGACCCGAGTGTAAGGTTTATCCCCATGAGATGCCTTGGCGGGGTGAGCCTCGTATGGATTGCTGATGCCTTCTCAAAAGGGATAGACGGTTTCCTCCTTTTGGGTTGCAAGTTCGGAGAAAACTATCAGTGTCATTTTATAAAAGGAAGTGAGCTTGCAAATGTTCGGTTCAGCAAGATCGGAGAGACTCTTGACAGGCTTCAGCTTGAGGCAGAACGGGTTAATATGATGCAGGTCGCTATTTCTGAGTATGACAAGCTTCCGGATATGATAAATGAATTTGTCGAAAAGGTTAAAGAAATAGGACATAATCCATTCAAGGAATTGTAGAATAGGATTGTCTACGACCTATAAGTATAGGGAGGATATATATGGAACAAAAAAAAATCGAAATGCCAGAAGCAAAGGTGGAAGAGGCAAAAGTCGAAACACCCACACCCCAAAAGGATGATTCCGTAATTGCATCACCTGATTTAAATTTTGTGAATGAGATCATCAAAGGTGGCGGAGAATCATTAAAAAAATGTTACCAGTGTGCGACATGCTCCGTTGTATGCAATTTAACTCCTGATGATAAACCATTCCCGAGAAAAGAGATGATACATGCTCAATGGGGTCTGAAGGATAAGCTTTTTGGTAATCCTGACATATGGCTCTGCCATCAATGCAGTGATTGTACTGCTTATTGTCCGAGAGGTGCAAAACCGGGTGAGGTGCTGAATGCGATAAGAAAGCTCTCCATTGAAAATTATTCCGTGCCCGCTTTCTTAGGAAAGCTG
>JBGPPR010000257.1:0-2330 GCA_041488675.1 Thermodesulfovibrionia bacterium | reverse complement strand
TGATGTCAAGATGCTGAGGGCTGCAAAATTAGGCATTGCTGTTTGCCTGAAGGAAGGATGTTCAGTTGAGTCCCTTACTGCTTCTAAAATTCTTGTCATGTCACCAATCGATGCAATTGACCTCTTTCTTTATCCCAAGAGAGTCATTGCCACTTTGAGAGTATAGCAAGCTATTCACACAGACAGATAAGAGATAGCCAGGGTCGTCTTTAGGGACCTTTAATATAAGATGTCAGGGCATGAATTGCTGTATCTATCTCCTCTTGGGTGTTGAAGTATGATAGGGAAAATCTGACGGTTCCTTTCGGAAAGGTGCCTAATGTCTTATGAGCTTCTGGTGCGCAATGCAAACCAGGTCTTGTGCAAATACACCATTCGGCATCAAGGTAATGAGAAACCTCTGAAGCGTCAGCCCCTTTTATGTTAAACGACACTATCGCAACCCTATCAACATAAGGTGCGTAAACCTCGATTTCTTCGATCTTCAGAAGTTTGTCGAGCAAATATTGAATTAGATGATGTTCATGCTCAATGATATCTTTTATACCCTTATGAAGAATTAACCTGATGCCTTCTGCGAGTCCTGCATATCCGGGCGTGTTTAGTGTTCCTGCCTCAAATTTATCAGGTGGGAAATCAGGATGAATGGTCTTCTCAGAAAGACTGCCGGTCCCTCCACGCATCAATTCAGATAGTTCATCCGGGTTTTTAACAATAAGTGCACCCGTTCCCTGAGGTCCAAAGAGATGCTTATGTCCAGTGACCGCCAAAAAATCGAAGGGAGTCCTTTCCAAATCTATCTCCATCGAACCCGCTCCCTGAGCACCATCAACAAGCATTTTGACTCCTGAAGTGTATGCCACTTTGTAGATTTCCTCAAGATCCAATTTTGTACCGGTTACATTTGAAGCTGACGTAACCACGACAAGCATTGTCTTATCAGAGATTGCTGCCTCTATCTGTTGAGGGTGAATGACCCCATTCCCATCGGCCTTAAGGATTTTTAGCTCTATCATTCCCTTGCCTTTCAAATGATTGAGGGGCCTTAAAACAGAATTGTGTTCCATCGAGGTCGTGACAACCTCATCTCCTTCTCTTAATGTTCCATAAATTGCGATATTGAGGGCTTCGGTAGCATTCTTCGTGAGTGCAATATTTTCTGTATGAGGGAAATGAAATAATTCACCTATCAACTCCCGTGTCCTATAGATTATCTCAGCAGCTTTGATAGATAATGAATGAGCAGATCTCCCCGGGTTGGCATTTGCGTTTCTCAGGCAATCACATACTGCTTGTACTACTGAATCAGGTTTTGGTCCTGAAGTAGCCGCATTGTCAAAGTAGATCAGTTTCTTATCCATGAGATTACTCACCGTCACCTTGTCTTGAGAAAAGATGGGGAACCCAGTTTCAAATGGTAATTACCTTGGAGGATTTAAGCATGGTTTCTGAAATATCGTACATATTGGATATTCTACCAACCCCCAGTTGCTCTTTTAGATTGAAGTAGTTTAAACAGGTTCCGCAGACCAGGAGATCTATGCCTCTTTCTTCAAGCTCCTTCAGGTATGGAAGTGTCTCGGAACCTCTTATGGTCAATTTTACTCCGCTATTCATAAAACAGATTGTTTTCGGTTGAACAGAGAGTTCCTTGATAGTAGCGATATATGCCTTTATGAGTGTACTCCCGAGCTCATCGCTTCCGTGGCCGATACGGTCTTTGTTGATAAAAACGGTTGTACCGATTCCTGTTAGCTGAGAGTCACAGCTTACCACCTCTTCAGGAACCGCCAACTTTGTTGTTCCTTCTGACTTTTTTGTGAGTACATAAAATTCACCTGATTTCTCCTCAACCCTGTCAATCTCAACTCCGCTATGTGCAAGAAATCTCACGACATTATCCCGTGATTCCTGACTGCTGATTATCACCTGTAAAGGTTCTCCCTTGGACTGCTCTAAAGCCTCCTTGGTTTTAATGACGGGTTGAGGACAGGGTAATCCTCTTGCATCCACTACGATAGCCATCATACTCCTCCTGATTATTATTTCCTCATTGCACACTCAGTTAAGAGGAACGTTAAACGAATCTGAACCCTTTTTTCTTTTCTCTCTCTTCATCCCTTTCCCACCGAAAGATTCGGTCAAATTCAACATTATTCTCCTTCAGGATATTCACCACTTCATCCTTTTCTTCCCACAAAGCCTTTAAACAGAAGCCGCAATCCGAACTGAATTCCCTCGGTACCGGAATCGTTTCAAAATGGATTTCACTCTTTTCGAGTACCTTCTTAGCCTTCAACGAAAAATGCGTCGTATGAAAAGTTATGATT
>JBGPPR010000256.1:0-2338 GCA_041488675.1 Thermodesulfovibrionia bacterium | reverse complement strand
TGATCCGTAACAAACTCTTCACAGCCTTCACATTTAAGCAGAGTGATCGGCACCCCCCATGTCCTCTGCCTTGATATACACCAGTCAGGCCTGTTCGTAACCATCCCGTAAATTCTGTCTCTTCCCCATTTGGGAATCCATACAACGCTATCTACCTCTGAGAGTGCATTTTTTCTAAGTTCATTCTTTTCCATAGAAATAAACCATTGTTCAGTTGCACGGAAGATAACAGGTTTTTTGCATCGCCAGCAATGAGGATAGGAATGTCTTATTTTATCTAAACTCAATAAAGCTTCTTTATTCTTTAAAGTGTTTATAATCCCATCATTTGCTTTAAAAACAAACTGCCCCTCAAATTCAGGAACAGCCTTGGTGAATCTACCTTTATCATCCACAGGCGCATATATGTCAAGACCATATTTAAGCCCTATCTCATAATCATCTTCACCATGGCCTGGAGCAATATGGACAATACCGGTTCCTTCTTCAGCAGTTACAAAATCACCTATTATTACTTTTGATTCCCTGTCAATAAATGGATGTTCTGCAATTATCCCCTCAAGTTTTTTGCCCTGAATCTTCAACAGCACATCACTATCTAACAGCAGTTTCTCTCTGAGATTATCAAGAAGCTTTTCTGCAATAATATAAATTTCTTCTCCTCTTTTAACTGCTAAATACTCGAAATCAGGATGGACCGCCAGTGCAAGATTTGCAGGCAAAGTCCAGGGGGTCGTTGTCCATATAACTATAAAAACCTTTTTATCCTTCAGGTCCGGTAATCTATCCTTTAACTCTGAATTCTGAATTCTGAACTTCACATAGATAGACGGTGATTCTTTATCACTATATTCAACCTCGGCCTCTGCAAGGGCTGTAACACATGAAGGGCACCAGTGTACCGGTTTCTTCCCCTTATATACATACCCTCCTTCCACAAATTTACAGAACTCTCTTACAATCGTTGCCTCATATCCGTATGACATGGTCAGATAAGGGTTCTGCCAGTCACCAAAAACCCCGAGTCTTCTGAATTCATCTCTCTGAATATCAACAAACTTTGCTGCATATTCCTTGCAGAGTTTTCTCTTTTCGAGAATATCAAGCCTGTCTTTCTTATCGCCCAGGTTCTTGTCAACCTGAAGTTCTATTGGTAAGCCGTGGCAGTCCCAGCCGGGAACATACGGAGAATAAAAGCCTTTCATTGATTTGTATTTGACGATAATGTCCTTGAGTATCTTGTTCAATGCATGGCCGATGTGTATGTGTCCATTTGCATAAGGAGGACCGTCATGGAGGATATAATGCTTATTATTTTTTTTCTTTTCCTGGAGCTTTTCATATATCTTTTTCTCTTCCCAGAAGCTGATTATCACCGGCTCTTTCTGGGCAAGATTCGCCTTCATCGGGAAATCTGTCTGTGGAAGATTCAGCGTATTTTTATATTCCTTTGACATGCTAAGAATTACTTACCCCCCTATTTCTCTTCTGCCTTCTCTTTCTTCTGCGCTTCCCGTTCTGCGATTATCTTTTGTGTTAAATGGCTGGGCAGTTCTTCATAATGTGAGAATTCCATCGAATAGAGACCTCTTCCTGAAGTCAGACTTGTCAATTGATTTGCATAAATGAGCATTTCAGACATCGGAACAAGTGAGTTTATCTTCTGGTTACCGCCAGCCTGGGGCTCAACACCCTGAACTCTGCCCCTTTTGGAATTCAGGTCTCCAATAACAGCACCGAGTGTATCATCAGGCGTTATAACTTCAACTTTCATGATAGGTTCAAGCAGTATCGGTTTTGCATCCTGCACAGCTTTTCTTAGAGCCATAGACCCTGCAATCTTGAACGCCATTTCAGAAGAGTCTACTGAATGATAAGATCCATCATATAGAGTAACCTTTATATCAACCAGAGGATATCCAGCAATAACTCCTTCTTTCATTGTCTCTACTACCCCTTTCTCAACAGCAGGTCTATACTGTTGAGGGATTACGCCGCCAACTATCTTATCAGCAAATTCATATCCTCCGCCCCTTGGAAGCGGTTCTACCTCTAAATAGCAGTCGCCATACTGTCCACGGCCTCCTGACTGCTTTTTATATTTCCCCTGTGCCCTTGTCGAAACCTTTATCGTTTCTCTGTAAGGTACCTTGGGTGTTTTCATGAGAACCTCAACTCCGAATTTCCTTTTCAGCCTTTCAAGAGTAACCTCAAGGTGTACCTGTCCCATACCAGAGAGAAGCATCTCTTTTGTCTCCTCGTCTCTCTGGAACTTCAGAGTCGGGTCTTCTTCGAGAATCCTATGCAGCCCTGTACTGACCTTCTCTTCATCACCTTT
>JBGPPR010000255.1:0-2338 GCA_041488675.1 Thermodesulfovibrionia bacterium | reverse complement strand
GACCATGAGCGGTTCGTCAGGATTAAGCCAAGGTTCGCCACGATAAGTGTCGTAAAGCAGATGGTTCGGGCATCAAGTTCGCCCTGACCGCGATAAAGGGATATTACATATACAGACAGAACTACTAACAGCACGACTGCCCCCTGCAGCAAGCTGAAAGCTATCATACTCTTATCAAATAGAGGAGCCCCAAGAGTGTGCGGAGGACGCTTCATGATGTTGGATTCTTCTGCCTCGGCCTCAAAAACCACTGAACAGGCCGGGTCAATAATCAGTTCCAGAAAAACAACGTGCATCGGCAGCAATACAAGAGGCCAGCCGAAAAGAACAGGAAACAGTGACATGCCGGCGATAGGAACATGGATGGCAAATATATATGCCATAGCTTTCTTCAGATTGTCGAAAATCCTCCGGCCCATTCTAATAGCCTGTACTATAGAAGAAAAGTCGTCATCAAGCAGCACTATGGATGAAGCCTCCCGGGCTACGTCAGTCCCGCGTCCTCCCATTGCTATGCCTATGTGTGCAGATTTCAGGGCTGCCGCATCATTAACTCCGTCACCGGTCATTGCCACAATTTCTCCATTAGCCTTAAGGGCATTTACTATGCGCAGCTTCTGTTCAGGGACGACCCGTGCAAAAATATTCACTGTTTTGATCCGTTTTTGGAGTTCCATATTGTCCATTTTCTCAAGTTCCGGACCTGTGATGACCTCATCGTAGTTGCTGAGGCCTATTTCTGATGCTATATTCTGGGCTGTAACCGGATAGTCTCCGGTTATCATCACGACCCTTATTCCCGCAGTGTAACACTCCTTTATGGCTTCGGGAACATTCGGACGCACGGGGTCAGCTAACCCTATAAGCCCCATAAACGCAAATGTAAAATCATGCTGTCCCCCGGGAAGGGATGTCTCTGAGAATGCTGATCTCGCGACACCGATAACCCTTAGCCCTTCTTTTGCCATGCTGTTGATGTTCTCCGCCAGGTTCTTCCTCTGGTTATCATCGAGATGACATATATCGGCTATAGCTTCGGGAGAGCCCTTTGCCGCGATGATGTAGCCATCGTTTTCAAGCGATTTCCAGACACGAGACATCGCAAGCAGGTTCGGAGAGAGAGGGTACTCCTCTACCAGCGTCCAATCATCATGGTGATGTTCTGTATTAGAGAAAGTTATTTTCCCGAGCTCCCTTAATGCCTTTTCCATTGGATCGAAAGGGTCTGTCTGGCTTGCGAGTATGCTGAATTCCACTATTTCGTGAAGATCGTCAGAGAGTGTGTTTTTGCGATTCGTGAGGTCAAAAAGTTTCCCTCTGACAAAGATTTTTCTCACAGACATCTGGTTCAAGGTAAGAGTCCCGGTCTTATCTACACAAAGGACAGAGGCTGAACCGAGCGTTTCTACTGCCGGTACCCTTCTGGTTAATACACGCTTCTGTGAGATCCTCCATGCCCCGAGTGCAAGAAAGATGGTGAGAACCACAGGGAACTCTTCCGGAAGTACCGCCATGGCAAGGGTTATTCCGGCCAGGAATCCGTTTAGCCAATTGCCCTTTGTAAGCCCATACGCAAATACGACAAGAGCGCATAGTGACAGTCCGATAAAAGCAAGTCTGCGTACAAGTTTTCCGGTCTCTTTCTGTAGCAGGGTTTCTTCAGGTTCAATCATCTTGAGGGCAGTGCCTATCTTCCCAATCTCAGTATTGATTCCGATTGCCTGCACTTGAGCAATTCCGAAGCCCTGAACGACTAACGTACCCGAGAAGACAAAAGGCAGGTCATCACCTCTTGGACGTGACATCTGCATTATGTCTTTGGAAGATGATTTACGTACTGGAACCGATTCGCCAGTGAGCAGAGACTCGTCTACAGAAATGTTTACACAAGAAAGAACAACAGCATCAGCCGGGACACGATCCCCCTCTGAAAGTACCATGATATCGCCTCTTACCACTTCACGCCCTGGGATCCTTTTCTGCATACCATCCCTTATGACTAACGCCCGGGGACTTGCCAGATCGCGTAACGCCTCAAGTGCCCGTTCTGTCTTGCGTTCCTGATAGAGTGTAATGCCCATGACAAAGAATACGAAACCGAGCAGCATAAACGCTTCCCGGACATCTCCGAGGAGAAGGTAAATGGCCCCTCCGGCGATGAGAAGGATGAACATGGGTTCTTTGACAACATCAAGTGCAATAACAAAAAAGCTTCGTTTTTTACTGGATGGAAGTTCGTTGTATCCTTCTTTCTTCAGTCTCTCTGCGGCCTCTGTCTCAAAAAGCCCCGGAAATCTGTTTATATCAAAATCAGCTTTAATCAAGTGCTTTTCCCTTT
>JBGPPR010000254.1:0-2342 GCA_041488675.1 Thermodesulfovibrionia bacterium | reverse complement strand
GCAGCGGCTTTCTCCTGTGTTTTATGTCCACTGAAGATAGAATTATTGGGAAAAAGATACTCTCATTTTCTGGAAGGCAAACTTCTCGATCCATTCCACCTTGTTATCGGCTCTTTCAAATGGTTCACCGAGAATTGCTGGGACCGTCTGCATTTCCTTGACAAAATGGCGCGCTTCCGATGTCAGTCCAAGCCTTGTCGATATCTGATACCAGTTACGGTCGAGCACTCGAAGCAGAGCAGCAAGGTCCAATACTGCAAGGGAGCCAATGTTACGTTGTTCCATGCGCCGCCGCTGCTGGAACGATAGGCTATTGAGGACGGCTTGTTTCCACCAATCATCAAAAAGAGGTGGAAGCACCTTTTCCAGGTATGCTGCTAAGCTGACCGTGACTTTCTGAAGTAAGTTATTCAGGTTGTGCTCCATATCTATCTTTCAGGGGCTAACGACAAGGGTGAGGCGGCGGGGCACTCACCTTCGACAAAAACCTCTAAGGCTATTCCCGCTCGCCTCGACCCGCTTGTTAAATTACAGAATTATTGTAGCCCAGCATCTGCGACGGTTGCAAAAAAGAAATAGCATTGCAGACTCCACAACGGAATTTTCCATAATTATGAATCTTATAATTTGAAGAACAGTTCCAGCATCGCACATCAATTCCGAATAACGGTTTAGACATATTATATACCATATAGATTCAGAGATGAGAAGTTACATGAGAAGCAAAAAACATATTGAGGAATAAGGAAAGTCAACAGGGAATGTCAAGGTTATCAAGGCAAAATGAAAATGTCTGGTTTTCACGCTGCAACCTCAATCAGCTTTTTCCGCTGATTTTGTTTTTTGTTAAACATCTGAGTATTCGATTTCCTCCAAGGGTGATCAGCTGATGGAGCATGTTTTTTTCTCTTCCGAAGTATACGATCCGGTTTTTGCTGCTTCTCCGGTCGTGTAGTTATCTCCTTAAACTTTAAGCTCACATCGTTATGTGTTATCAGCATCGTGCCGTTCACCCTCTCTTGTACTAACACTTTCTTTGACTTTACAGCCTCCTATATCTGATAAAGTTTACCGTTATGCGCTAGCGTAGAATCATTCCTCAGGGTCCTCTCTGTCCTGATACAAAGAATCTTATCGAGATTCAGTCCCTTGGGTATGTCTCTATGCAGATCGTTCTGCTCTTTTGGTTTCACCGCAAACCGCTTGTTATGAGAAGACAGATAACTCTTTAAAAAGTTGTTCGCTTCTTCTATCGTATTTATTCCTCTTACTCAATGATCAAGTTTAATGTCTCATCAAGCACTTTGTGGATTACGGGTAACCGCTTTAACTCCCTTTGATGTAACATGATCATGTCCTTTCCTGCCATCTGCCCTCCCTTTTGTCAAAAAAGAGGCAGTATAGCACCTTTGGAATAGGACATTTCTATTTGGGTATTACGTTACTATTTTTAGTAGGGAGGAAACCCTTCTCGGAGGGCAGCGGGTGGGTTTTTGACAGAAAAATTCTGCATATGGTAAAGTTTAGTTATGAAATACACCGTTGTTGTCAACAAAACTGAATACGGTTTCGATGTGCATTGCCCTGCACTCCCGGGATGCCACAGCCAAGGTGATACTTTTGAAGAAGCCATTGAGAATATCAAAGACGCCATTAAAACATACCTCCAGATGATAGAAGAAGAGACAAAGGATTCCACCGTATATCAGGTGGAGGTTCCCGCCTAAATGCTGTTTGCTGATGTCTCTGCCGAGCGTGCGGTCAGGGCATTCAGTAAGGTTGGATTTAAAATTGTAACAAGGGGTAAACATATCGGCATGTCTGATGGAACTCATCGCATTACTATTCCAGACCATAAAAGACTGAATCCTTATACCCTTAAATCCATCGTCAAGGATGCAGGGCTTACCGACGAGGAATTCAAAGAGCTTCTTTAGGACCGTATATTTTCCCATCAAACTCTGTCATTTCAGATTGTCCGGAATCCTTCTTAAAGGAATCCCGAAAGCAGTATTCGGGAGCGAAAAGCAGGAATCCAGCACATTATTCTCTGGTTTCCCACTTTCGTGGGAATGACAATTTTAAAAATTTTCCGAGATGTTGAAATAAAGTCTGATATACAAGAGATCGCTTATATGGTTTAATAGGTCTATGGAACAGTTGGGGCGAACGTAATGTATGGTATCGCAATTTGGATAACGGGGCTTCCGGGGAGCGGGAAGAGCACAGTTGCTGATGCACTGAAAAAGGCCCATCCTGAATTTACCATTCTCAGAATGGACGAGATGAGAAAGGTTGTTACACCTGAGCCAACTTATTCCGATTCGGAAAGGGAAATAGTT
>JBGPPR010000253.1:0-2349 GCA_041488675.1 Thermodesulfovibrionia bacterium | reverse complement strand
GATTAGATTGAGAACAATATGATAAAATCCTCCATGGATTTCCTCGATGTCCTCTTCCCTGTCAACCTGGGACCTCTTACCTACAGATGCCCCGGTGAATTGTCAGAAAGAGCAGAAGCAGGCATGATTGTCAGCGCACCCCTCAGAAACAGGGTTACAAAAGGAATTATCAAAGGGAGATCGGTAAAAGCACTGCCGGGCGAAATGAAAGAGATCCTTGCTATTCATGGTGAAACACCGGTATTGGGCGGCAAGATGATTCACCTCCTTAAATGGATGGCGGATTATTACCTATCGGAGGAGGGGTTGGTTCTGAAAAACATGCTCCCCAGGGAAGCGTTTACAAAAGTAAAACAAAAGAAGACAAAAATCCGGCCCCCTTCAATTCCCCCCTTGGTAAGGGGAGATTATCTTTCATCCTTTATAAATATCAACGGCAGTTCTGTATGCCGGGTTCTTGACTCTGTAAAGAAAGACAGCCATGAGACATTTCTCCTCCATGCGCCTTCTTCTGCTTATGAATACTCATTTCTGATACAAATCCTTTCAGAAATTAGAGATGCAATTGTTCTTGCACCTGAAGTATCTCTCACCGGCAACCTTTATTCCCTGTTGAAGGATAGGTTCGGAGAGAGGGTATGTCTTTTCCACAGCGGGCTGAGTAGAGGTAAAAGGTCAGAAGCTATCGACAGGGTCCTGTCAGGGAAGTCGGACATTGTGCTGGGCACGAGATCAGCCGTCTTCACTCCTATGAAAAAGGTCTCTTTTATTTCTGTCCTCCATGAGCATAGCAGTTCTTATAAACAGGAGGATGGACTCCGATACCACGGAAGAGATGTCGCAGTCATGAGGGCCTATCTTGAGAGGGCAACGATACTGCTTTCATCCATCTGTCCTTCTTTCGAATCTCTGTACAACTGCAGAAAAGGAAAATACACATTATTGGAACCGGAGGCAGGTACCAGAAAGCCTCGCATAAGAATAATAGATATGAGGCATGAAAAACTTCTCAAACCATATCTGTCAAGGAAAGTCATCGATGCTGCCGTGAAGCATATGAAGAGAGATAGTAAAGTCATGTTTGTGATAAACAGGAGGGGATACTCAACACTCCTTCAATGTACTGAATGCAATCACATCGAGGAATGTCCTGCCTGTAAACTTCCTCTGGTTTTCCACAAGCAGGACCTGCTGGTAAAATGTCATTACTGCGGATATAGCGCAAAGGTACCCGAAAGATGCAGCAGATGTAAAGGACACAGCATTGAACTTCTTGGAGCCGGGACACAGAGGGTTCAGGAAGATATCGAGAAATTCCTCGGAATAAAGACGCTCAGATTTGACAGCGACACATCCCGGAAGAGGTCTGAGGTTGAGAGCCTGATTGGCGCTGCACACAGTGATGACATAAGAATAGTTGTCGGCACAAAGATCATGACAAGGAGACTGGGAACCAATGGCGGATTCTCCATGGCAGCTATTCTCAATACAGATATTTCTTTGCAAATCCCGGACTTCAGATCAATGGAAAAGACATATCAGGAAATCATGTCTGTAGGAGACAGGATTATGACGTCGGGTGAAATATTTATTCAGACGAGGATGCCGCAGAATTATCTTTTTAAGTGCATAAGAAATTATGATTACCGTATGTTCTTCAGAGAGGAACTTGACAGTCGCAAATCCCTTCATTACCCTCCGTACACGCGGCTTTTGCTGATGAGGTTCATAAGCAAAAAAGACCTGACCGGTGAATTATCGGATATTCAGAAGAGGGGTGATAAAAAAGTCGAAATTCTCGGCCCGTCTCTGCCGGAGAATAAAAAGGGGAGATACGAATTTAAACTGCTTTTGAAGTCATCTGTTCGCGGTGCTCTTCATTCTGCGGCGCGAACCTTTCTTGGTGCATATGCAGGGTCAAAAGAGGTAACAATAAAAATAGATGTAGACCCTCTACTGATTTAACTGTGATAGCATACTTGTCCAGAAATATCACTTATGATAAGACTGAATATCTCATAAACACAATGAATCGACATGATAATTGTATGGCAAACCTCTTTTTGTTTTAGGATGGAAAGCAGATGACGCTCAAACATCCGCATCAGGATTGCCGGATGAGGATTAATTTTACAAGGTGTCATCATTTTTTTCTTCGGCATCCAGCCTTTTTTTTAATTATGGATCAATATGGAATCGAGTGGGCAAAAAGTCATAAATAGACGCATCGTGGCTTACCCCCCTCTGTCATTATCCGGCTTGACCGGATAATCCAGGTCTTCAAGAGAAATAGTTCTCTCTTTTACATGCTTTTTTGCTCTCTCAGATGTATCTTAAAGAAACATTGTT
>JBGPPR010000252.1:0-2356 GCA_041488675.1 Thermodesulfovibrionia bacterium | reverse complement strand
GGTTCAGATAATTCTTGTTCAGATTTTAACTCTTCTTTTGGCTTCTCAGGATAGTCCTCCTTTAAATTGCCTTCGGTGTCAAATCTCCTTTTGTCTCTTACCTGAAATTCATCTTGCATTGTCTAATGTAAGAATTCTCTTGAGAATTGTCAATCCAATCGCTATTTAACCCCGATTGTTATTTAACTACGAATTTTGAATCGGGGGTCTCTTGGTCTTTCTTCTATCAAGCATCTCCGCAAAAATGGGAAGGAGGAGAGAGCCCCCGGGAAGTAAAAAGATAAGAAGTGCAGGGACAACCTTAGAAATATTTTTCAGGTGTTTCTTAATTTCCTTTATCTCCTCCTTTGTCCATTCTTGATTCATATTCCTCTGTTTCATGAGCAACTGCATCAGTCCCTTAACGGCAAGGATCTCTTCCAATATGAACTCTTTGTTCTTCATGATGAGCCTTCTGAAATAAGTTGCCAGCATTTTCCTTAACCTATCCTTCCAAGTATTAGAATGCAAAACAATTTCGTCCTTCGTGGGACGCCGAATTGATAACATTTCACCACGCCCGGGGAAATTAGTTTTAAATATTAAATAGAACTATTATTTGAAGTCAACATTGATTCCGTCCGGCGAAATTCATTTCAAAGAGAATTTATGTGATATAATCTTACAAATTGTTGGGAGGGCGGGAGTATCTGCTTTACTAACAGCAAAATAGCTATTTTCAGGAATACACTGTAAGGAGGACATCATGGAAAAGGAAGAATGTCCGAAAGGAACCGGCATATCAGACATCACCGGTAAAATTGTTAAGGTGCGGCATGCAACTGAAGCTGACATGGGCTTCATTGTTGAGTATTCAAAAAAACACGGTCTCGATACAGAAAACCTTTCTTATAATCAGTTTGTGGTTGCCATGGAAAACAGCCATCATGTGGGCTTTGGCAGACTGAAAAAGACAGGTGAGGCATATGAGATTGGGTGTGTCATGGTTATAGATGAAAAGAAAAATCAGGGAGTTGACTCATTGATAATTAAACATTTGATAGATTTTTCGCCGGTTAAGACAGTGTATGTGATTTCCGATCTGGTAGATTACTTCAAGAAACTTGGTTTTGTAGAGGCAAAAGGAGAATCAAAAGAACTCATGAACTCCCTCGATAAAGCCTGCGGAATAGGCGGGAAACAGAATGCCGTCCTCATGGTTTATAAGAAGGATTAGACTTACTAATAAGTTTATTAGTAAAACTACATTTAGCCAGCCATTATGTCATTCTGGCTTGTCCGCCTGAGGCGGGCTTGTCCAGAATCCTTCTTAAGAAAGATTCTCTCCTCAGCGAGTCGCCCGAGGCGACCCGACAAGCGGGAATGACAATCATGAGACATTACTTATGAACTCCTTAGTAATTAAACTTATTTCCCAGTATGTTCATGTTTTGCTGTAATCAACGTGTAAGGAGATTTTATGAATGCCCAGGAAAAGCTAAAAGAGATTATTAAGAGACTAAAAAAAGAATACCCTGAACCGAAGACTGTCCTTGCCTTTAGTAACCCTTTTGCTCTCCTCGTCGCAACTGTTCTTTCTGCGCAGAGTACGGATGTCCATGTCAACAAGGTAACAGAAAACCTTTTCGAGAAATACAAATCCGTTAAGGACTATGCAAACGTTTTAATCGAGACACTGCAGAAGGATGTGAGTTCCATAAATTTTTACAGGACGAAGGCAAAGAACATTCATGAATCAGCAAAGATGATCGTCGAAAATTTCAATTCAAAGGTCCCCGGAACAATGGAAGAACTTATAACCCTTCCGGGAGTTGCGAGGAAAACAGCGAATATCATCCTTTCTAATGCTTATGGTATCAATGAGGGTATCGCCGTGGATACTCATGTCAAACGGTTGGCAAACAGGCTCGGGCTGACAAAGAATGAAGACCCTGTTAAGATAGAAAAGGACCTCATGGAGATAACCGCGAAGTCAGAATGGGGAAACCTCTCACACCTCTTGATATTTCACGGAAGAAAAATCTGTCAGGCAAAGAAACCTAAGCACAAAGATTGTGTCCTTTTCGATATCTGTCCGTCGAGAAACATATAAGTGATAAGGAGTGCCAATCCTCCTGAAGTTTCAAGTACTGTTTTTCTGCTCCAGGAGGATTTTGAAATGATCAAAAGATATCAGGATCTCTATCGAATTCTTGTCGCCGGTGCTGTATTCTCAGTCGCCACAGCAGAATCTGAACGTTTGAGGTTATCCCTTTCAATTTCAGAAGTTGCCACAGGTGGCGTCACTGACGAACAATTTGGATTATTGGAGTTGTACCGTCCATATCTTAGAGTAAAATCAGCAATAACGTTACCT
>JBGPPR010000251.1:0-2357 GCA_041488675.1 Thermodesulfovibrionia bacterium | reverse complement strand
GTTTTCCTTTCCCCAACTTCTTATGATGTTTAACCATATCAGTGATTACTGAAGTTAAATCAAAGCCGCCGTCACAACAGTCCCTTATCATGCAGTCCATATTAAAATAAGCATAACCAGAGGGGAAGACATTAACGGTTCGCAGCATGAGAATGGGATTTGATGCTTTTTGATAGTATGTCATCTGAATCACGATGCCTGCAACTTCGGGAAAGCGTTCTGAAACCAAACCAGATGCAAGCCTATGTTGTTTATTCAGTTCCATCCTTTCGACATAATTTTGTTTGTGTGCCATTTTTTCCTTCGATAGAAAAGCCCCCCTGCCGAGCAGGTAGACTTTTCGTGTCAATTAAAGTTTAACCACATCGATTAACAAAAAAAAGCCACAAAGCCTAAAAGTCTTTGTGGCTCTATCATTACAAAAACTTCCGAAACTTCAGTAATAATTTGACATACTTAAGACTAAAAAGTAAACACCGTTAGAGGAAATGTATCTCTATAAGCCGGGAAATAGTCTATTCTTCTTCTTCCATGCTATAATGTTCTTCCATGCTATAATGCCTGTCAGAAAGCAAGGAGGTTACATTGGCAAAACATGCTGGAGCATATAAGAGCGAAAAGAGAAAGAAAGAAGTATCCCGCCAGAAAAAACAGGAAGAAAAAAGACAGCGGCGTTTAAGCAAAGGAGTTGGTGCCCAAAAGGATACTGAGATCATAGATTCAGAGGATAAAGACAAAGAACAACAGAACTAACTATTCATCACTCGTGAAGGAGCAGGGCAAATGCAGTATCATCGCTCATTCTCGGTCCGCTTCTGCGGACCTCCGAGGTACAGAGTGTCAGCCGCCTCGGGGCGGTGAACACTCTGTAAAGCCGCTCCGATACCGCATCTGCCCTGATTGATCAAAAAATTTGTTAATAGGATGGGCTAAAGCGTATCTCTGCGGTTGAAGTAGGTTTGCAAAAGACTCAGTAATAGCTAAAAGTCCGGTGAAAAAACCTTAATGAGCGAAGTCTGTTTTCGCTAAGTGGGGCCGGTAATTTAATAGTTGCTTTATATTTTTTTGCACTTCTTCGGGTGTTAAGATAGACCCGCCCGGTTTTCCATAAAACAATACCTCAGATCTGCCACTGACTGCTAATCTCACATCTTCGACCATCTGGCCGGTGTTCATCTCTATCGTAATAAACCGCCTGTTTCTTCCAGCAAAAAAAGAGAGTTCTTTTTCAGGGAAGGGAAAGAGCGTAATCGGTCTGAAGAGTCCTATTTTGAAACCTTCTCGCCTGAGACTTTTTACAGAGGAGAGGGTGATCCTCGCCGCAATTCCAAAGGCTACTGCTATGATATCGGCATCATCAGTGAAGTAACTCTCACATTTTACATCCTTTTCCTTCATCTTTTTATATTTTCTCTGGAGCTTATAATTCCTCTCCTCCAATTCACCGTCAGCCATGCACAGGGACCGCACGACACGCGGCTCCCTGTCCTTACAACCATCAAGGATCCAATCCTTCCCGGGAAGGTCAGGTTTTGCATAAGGAGTCGGATAAAAGGGCTCCATTACCTGACCAAGAACACCATCTGAAAGTATCATGGCAGGATTTCTGTACTCATCGGCCTTGTCAAAGGCGAGCATCGTAAGGTCCCACATCTCCTGGAGGTTGTAGGGTGCATATACAAGGAGTCTATAGTCGCCATGACCGCCTCCCTTAACAGCCTGAAAATAATCTCCCTGACTTCCTGAAATATTTCCGAGACCTGGCCCTCCCCGTTGAATATCCACTATAACAGCGGGGAGTTCTGCTCCCGCCATGTATGATATCGTCTCCTGTTTCAAACTCATTCCAGGGCTGCTCGATGAGGTCATAGCTCTCATACCGGCGACCGCTGCACCATAGATCATATTTATTGCAGATAGTTCGCTTTCAGCCTGGATGAAAATACCTCCAGCCTCGGGCATCCTCCAGGACATATATTCAGGTATTTCATTCTGGGGAGTTATTGGATATCCGGCATAGAAGCGACAGCCTGCCTGGATTGCAGCCCCGGCTATGACCTCATTGCCTTTCATGAGGGTCTTTTTGTTCACGCCAGAATTATAGCACAAAAAACACCTGGACTGGTTCAAAAATTATTTCCATTTTATACGATAATTCGTTCAACAATAATTCGCTTTTCTTAACCTCTTAGCATCTCTGTGCATTTCTCGGCACCCAGTTTCCTATCTAAAGTTTTAACAAGAGAGATTTTGGATTTCATCGTTTGGGAAAGAGAGTCAGCGTGGGGAAGCAGAGGATTAACTTTACCAGGAACTTACAAATGCTTGAAGCCCCTCTGTCTTTTTGATTTTCTCGC
>JBGPPR010000250.1:0-2365 GCA_041488675.1 Thermodesulfovibrionia bacterium | reverse complement strand
TTTTAATAGCATCCTCTAAACTTTCCCACCCTTACCCTTTCCATCTCCATTTAATCCCGAATTTCCTCAGATGAGGTTTGTACCAATTCCGTATTAATATGATACTCCAAACGAGTTCGTAAGGATGCCCTATTCTCTCAAAGACCTCGCATATCAGGAGATTTCTGGCCGCCCACAAGGGTGGACCCAATGGCAAAACGTCTTGACCTTTCATATTTTTTCTTGAATAATAAATCCTGACAATAGATGTTATGAATCTGAAGGCCCTTTCAGAGCTCGACCAAAATGTTGCAAATAAAGGTGACCACCCCTCAAATATCCACCACATCAGGGGTCAATTGCCTTTGCCGGCGGAGTTACGGTCAATGAACTTCCAAGCTTAATAAATACCGGAGCCGATATCGTAGATGTTGGCCGCTCCATTATCGATGCCCCCCTGCTGGATTTTCGCCTGAACGTCAGATTCGGATAGGTTAGAGTTGATGGAATGGGATCTATTAGAAAAGACGACCTTTTGGGTTAACGATGTTAACCTGAAGGGAGCCGACCTGGATCAAGTGGCAGAGGCCGCCGCCAAAGCCCTTTGTCTTCAAACAAAGGAAGTAATGGTAATAGATGTACGCCCGGGTATGGTGGCCTTTGACATATTGCGACGAAAGGTCGAGGCTGCTTCAGTGGTCGGCAAGGAGAAGGAAATTCTCGACTGCTTGAGCCGGGTGGCTAACGTATGGGTGGGCGAAAACGCCGGTGTGCACTCAGAAGGAGTATTGGGATTAATTGCACTATCCCCTGAAAGAGGTGAAGAGGTTTTAGCCAAGTCAAGCAAGATGGCGGAGCAAATCGCGACAGCGGTTTCTCGACGAGCCGTTGTTTTTTCTACCGGCAGTGAAGTAAAAGAGGGGAAAATAAAAGATACTAACTCCCCGTTTATTATGGCTGCTTTGAAGGAGGCTGGATACGTAGCTCAATTTGGTGGCGTACTGGATGATGACGAGGTGGCAACTGCAGCCAGCCTGGAGGAGGCGGTGGAGCGAGGTTTTGGATTAATAATCAGTACGGGTGGGGTGGGAGCCGAAAACAAAGATTTTACTGTAGAGGCTATCCGTCGTCTGGATCCCAGAGCACACACCCCTTATATTTTGAAATTTACTCCCGATAATCACCGCCACTATAAAGAGGGGGTCAGGATTGCCGTTGGAAAAGTTGGTCTGGCCTTGCTGGTTGCACTCCCGGGGCCTCATGAGGAGGCCAAAATCGGTTGTATCCGGTTGCTCACTGGCCTAAGACAGGGTATGGAAGGCTTCGCTCTGGCAGAATATATTGTTGCTATCCTTCGTGATCGCTGGCAGCAAGCCATCCATAAATAAAGAAACTGAGTTTTGCGATTGGATCTCTTATTAGACAGCATAGATCATGTGCGTATCTTGAATTCCCCAACTCTTTAATCTTCAACTCTTTGTTTTTAGGATTTCGTTGGGGTCAATGAATCACTGCTTTAGGCTTGGGATCAGACTTGTTTATTGAGATTTCCTTTCCCCTATACCGATTTCAGATTTTGTCAATTCGTAATTCTGACTCCTCAGATAGATTTCAAGTGGCATTTGTTATCTGGAATACGGGCCTCAAACCTTCCTTCATCTCTTTTGGTCCTTTTTGCTTGAATAACAATTCCTTCTTTAGTATATTCGACTTACCAAAAAGCAAGTTCTTATCAAAGGCCGTCCACTAAAAGTACTATGTGGGTGCCGAAAAAAAGAAAGGAAGTTGATGATGCCGATGCGGATTAATCATAGACCGGCCAACCGGAGTAAGCTGTCACCGCGAAAAGTCGCGGCGTATGCAAGTCTTGCTGTCGGAGCCGTTGTACTCGTTTGTGCGCTAGTATTCCTTTTCTTCCCTGATACATATATCAACGGGTACCTCAAAAACCAAATCATAAAGGCATTCACAAGAGCGTATCCCGCATACTCGATACGGATTGCAGGCGTGCATTACAATATATGGGAAAACCGCATCGGATGCGACTTTATAGCAATAACGTCGATTGATTCTACCTTTTCGTGCAGTATTGCTAAGTTCTCTGTGAGCGGGATTGGCTGGGTACAGATTCTTTGGCAAGGAGATATTGCTTCTAAAGACCTTAACGGCTCAGTTGCAGATGCAAAAGAAATAGTGCTGACCTTTCGGCAGTCACAGTATGAACTTCGTTGTGGACGGCTGCGTGTATCGGTACCAGATTCAGAGATATTGGCTGAGGCACTGGAGCTTCATCCCTTGGTTGAAGATGACAAATTCTTTGCAGGTAGCAAGTTCAGAAGAACCCGATTCCGGATAGTTCTTCCTCAATGCAGAGTGACGGGTGCGG
>JBGPPR010000249.1:0-2368 GCA_041488675.1 Thermodesulfovibrionia bacterium | reverse complement strand
ATAGCGACGTAGCCCAAAGTTCCCAACCACTCGGCCCACTTGGAATCGTACGCCCTGATCCCGGAACAGACGTGGAGGAGCACAACGCCTGGGAACGGGCCGGCCCCTGTAGGACGAAACACCGTGGCCGAGATCGGTGCGCTCACGGCGGAATCCGCACCCTTGAAGGTGATCTGTTCACTGCCAGGTGCAGCGTATCCCCGGAGGCTGACACCGAGCACACACATCATTGCTAGCACGATCGCGAGGCCCGTTCGAGGCTTGATAGTATCAAAACGCATCCCTGTGTATCCTCCTGGTCGAGCGGGTGTTCCTTTCGACAACCGTCTAACCAGGAATTTCCGATATGGACCCATATTCTCCTCCTTTATATTCCGCTGATCGTTTTGGTTTGGTTTCATGGTTAGCCTTCCTTTCCTTATTGGTAGGTTTGATAATAAGTAGGGCGTTTTCGTATAATCTCCACAGGACAGTTTTGAATTTAGACCCCACCTGTCAGATAAATTCCACCTATGTCATAGCTGCATTTAATATCCGATCTGAGATGAATGTCAAATAAATTCTGTCCTTGTTCAAATTTTCCCTAACCTTGCTTAATTATAAGAATCTTTACAGCTGACATGATAAAACGCACCCTCAAATTCAATTCTCAACAGCCTCGCCATACAGATATCTCAATATGCTCGCGTTAATCTAAAATGTATTCTTTAGCTTTGACCCCAATTATTCAGGATGGAGCGGTGGGCGAAGGCGGTTTTACCAAACCCCCCATTGTGTTAGGAAACTTCCCGATAATCCAAATAAGCGTCTTTTAGTTGATTTAGGATTCGATTCGACTTCTTTATCAGGGGTGGTATCTCTCGCAGATGCATTTTTTTTAGGAGCAAAAGCAACTGCTTACTAAAAGGTACTGCGCTTTTATAAAGATTATAATATTCTCCATAAAACTCTTTGAGTGGAAGAGCCGTCGGGAGTAAGGTGTGAATAAAGTCGAAGTAGTCATAGTTATGGGTTATCAATTGAGCCTTCACTTCTTCATAAAAGTCTGTGCCGGGCAAAGGAGTGAGCACAGCGAAAGAAGGGAAGTTTAAGTTCAACTTACGACAATATTGTCTCAATGCCGAGAAATCTTCTTTTTTAAATTCTGGTCGAACGATGAAAGAAGCATATATGTCAATATCGAGATCTTGAAGAATCTTTACTGCTTTCTCATTATCACTTGCTGTTGAGCCTTTTCCAATATATTTAAGGTCTTCATCTCTGAAGAATTCAAGCCCCACAAAGACCCGTTCAAGGCCGATATCCCTCCACATCCTGAGGAGTTCAGGGTTTCTCACAATGGTGTCACTTCTGCCATATAAAAAGTAGGTTTTTCTTATTCCTGAGTCTTTTATCAACCCTGCAAGAGTCTTCATCCTGGTCGCATCTACCAGTGACTCGTCATCGGCAAAGAAGACAAACTTTTCCTCAATGTCTGCTAACTCCTCAACCACCTTTTCTGGCTTTCTCCTAAAATATCGCCCTCCTGTGATTTTCCAAAGAGCGCAGAAGGTACATCGGTATGGACATCCCTTTGAAGTCCGTATGGATGCCAGAGGTTTCATCCACTCTGAATAGTATTGTCTCCTATACTTCGCTGTCAGTTCCCGATCGGGAAACGGAAAGTCGTCAAGGTCCATGACAGGTCGACAATCGGTCTTGACGAGACAATTTCCTTTCGCAAAAGCTATTCCTGGAATTCCGTCAAATCCTTGTCCTCTTTCGAATCTTGTGACGATCTCTTTAAATGCAAAGACCCCTTCTCCAGGTAAAATGAGATTAATAAACGGAGAAATAAAGTCCTCAGGCGCAACTGTGGCATGATGACCACCCACTACAGTTAGAACCTTTGGATTCCATCTCTTTATCTCTGCAAAAAGGTTCTTCACAGTATTGACATGAACCGTGTATGAGGTGATGCCGACAACGTCGGGCCGAAACTTCCTGAGGGCTCCTTGGAGGTCTTTTTCCAGCCGTAAATCGAGGATCATGATATCGTGTTCTTTAGCCACTCCCGCAGCAACGTACTCAAGCGCGAGTGGTTCATAAATAAAGACATCCTCTCCGCCTATGGTCAAAGGCGCTTTGGGTGGCTCTATCAACATGATCTTCATCAAACTCTCTCCGCTTTTCAGGCATTCATCATATCAAGTGCTCAGTAAACTGTTTTGAAGTAGTCATTCAGGATTAAGCGGTGGTCGAAGGCGATCTCATCAGGTAGGTTTAATTCATTAAAGATTCCAAACTCTAATGCGTCATCCTTAGCTTTAGGTTTCCCCTTCCCTTTTGCAATATAAACCGTTGAAATGCTGTGATGTCTTGGATCTCT
>JBGPPR010000248.1:0-2388 GCA_041488675.1 Thermodesulfovibrionia bacterium | reverse complement strand
TCTCTTTTCTTGATGGAAAAATATTTTACAAACACTACAAGACATCTAATAAATCAGATGAGATCGTAACCACTGATATCACATCAACACCGCCAAGTGTGGTGAACGATCTTTTCGATTATAAAAAAGATACAGTTGGTGCAGAACTTGGCTTTAAACTTCCAGCAAAATTCTATCTCAACACTTTTTATCATTATATAAGAACCGAAAGGGAACGTGAAGATATCTCTGAAAACAAGGATGACCTCTATTCGGTTGAGTTAAGGTGGAATGGGCTCGATTTCATGGTTCCAAAGGTGGGCTATGAGAGGTTACATCGACGGGCAAAATTTGAGGGACCCACTGACCCCAATGATATTGAGTTTTGGGTCAGGCGTTTTGATGCAGCAGCGAAAATTAGGGACACCTATAAGGCTTCTATTGATATCTCCCCAATAGAAAGACTAAATTTTAGTGTTAGCTATAAACATAAAAAGACGGATTACGACAATACCATCATAGGGCTGACAGGTGAAAAGAGTGACCTTATCAATATAGATGGGGACTTCACAATAGGGAAATTTGTAAAACTATTTGGTTACTTTGGTTATGAAATGATTGATAGCAATCAGTTTCAAAGGCAATTTACTCCTCCCCCACCCGCTAATGCAGGGAACCCAATAACAGGACCTACCAGTAGTGCACGCTTCAACTGGGATGCAAAACAGAGGGAAAAAGAATATGACTATGGGATTGGGACAGAAATTTATGTCATCCCAAAGAAGTTAACCTTTGTCTTACAGAATGATTATGTGAGATCGAATGGATTTGTGGATTATACTGTTTTCAGAGCTCTTGCTCCTGGTGAAACCCAGGACAATATTGATCTCCCCCAATATGACGACTACAGACAGGAGTCGTATATGATCAAGGCTGTTTATAATGTCGTAAAAGGACTTTCTCTTACTCTAGGTTATGCCTATGAAAGATTCAAATATAAGGATGCACAATATGAAGGCTTCCGATATTCGGTTGGGGCCTTCCCCGCTAATAACACTGCCGCTCTGACAGGGGCATATGCTAAACCATCCTATAGTACAAATCTTGTATTCTTAGGCGCAATATATAAGTTCTAAGAATATGAGAATACTGATATTCCAGTAGGAAAAATACTGTGAGTGATTTTACTAAATCACTCTCAGTATTTTTTATTTCATCATATCGTTTTTCTTGGTGATCCCTAATGAATATCGTTTATCATGAATTCTCATTCAAACAGCCTCCTTCTATCCCAACCGAATTAACTTCCCATAAAACCCATCTTACTGGTTAATCGTAAAGAAAGCCATGATCCCCTTTATTTGGATTGACCGTTAACTTTCACCTTATAACGGGAACGGTTACATTCTGTAGAATGCGGCAAACCGCTATTATCGGATAAGCATCATGTGGATAGTGACTATGGGTAGCAGGTTGGGATAATAATTTTACTTATTTCATTTTTCCTATTTCCCATTTACCATTTTCAGCTTCAGCTCTTTTAAACTTTATTTAGGTGAGATCTATGAATATCTTCCTAATCTCTTAGAGTTGATGGTCTCCTCCGGCATCTGGGCAACAGGTCTTCTCATCTTTACACTTCTGATGAAGGTTGCCATTCCTATTCAGACTGGGAGATTCAGCCACTCAAAATTTGAAAAGGAAAGGATTGTTCTCGATCATTCATAGGGTAAGTGATGTGTCATGGCGAGGAGTAAAACGACGAAGCAATCTTATAATGGTAAAGTGAGATTGCCACGCTCTCGTTGGCTGCTCGCAATAACGACGCGAAAGGATTTAATGCATTCGTATTAAATTAAGTTGAGCCATAAATGGGTTGCATACACAGGGTTCACTCTATGCCAAATTTAGGCTCTCTATAAGAGAAGAGACTATGGACGGTCCCCTCCACTTGAGCCGCCTGTGTTCTTTGTTCAAATCTCAGCCTCTCCTCATATAGAGCTTTGTGGAGGGATGGTACGTCTCTGTATCCCATATCTTGAAAAGCCTGGTTGAGTCCCTTCATGAGATATGGCAAATAGTCCACAAGTGAGCCTTTATCCACCACGGTTCCGGAGACACCCTGCGGCACCTTGATCAAATCAGATTCAGCAAAATACCTCTTCCCCCCTCCTACAGCCATTGCTTCGAGAGAAGCCATACCTCTGTATCTCTTCACTCTGACACCATTTTCATAGAAATACTCCCCAGGAGCCTCAGAAGTGCCAGCTAAAAGATAACCGAGCATGACTGTAGATGCCCCAATGCCCAGGGACTTTGCAATGTGACCGATTCCGGTAATACCGCCATCTGCAATGACAGGAATACCGTAGTGTTGAGCATATTGGGCGCAGAAATAGACGGCAGATG
>JBGPPR010000247.1:0-2389 GCA_041488675.1 Thermodesulfovibrionia bacterium | reverse complement strand
GAGAAAGGGTCATGGAAGTCAGCAGACAGTGGGGACTATATATACTCTTTGGGTGTATCCTCTTGATTATCATTTACGTTTTCCGGCATAGGAGAAAACAAAAGAAATTATTACAAGGGGTCAAGGGGTCAAGGGGTCAAGGGGTCGAGTAACTGGATTTGTACTTCTGCAGGAATGGCTGAACAAGTGGCGGTAACCATACCCTAAAGCCCGCACTCTAACCATTCTATTTCATCAAAATCCCTGGACATTTGAATCTTCGAAACCGGATTCTAATGAATCTGGTAAAAGATATTTGACTATTGATATAATCACCGATGCATTTCATTGCCGACCTTCATATCCATTCCAGGTATTCCCGCGCTACAAGCGCTAACATGAACCTCGAGTCTCTCTGGAAATGGGCTCAACTGAAGGGGATAACAGTTGTCGGTGCCGGCGATTTCACCCATCCAAAATGGTTTATCGAGATGAAAGAAAAGCTTGAGCCTATAGGAAATAACCTTTTGAAATTAAAAGATAACTTCAAAACTAATGATATCCCAGACTCATGCAGATCAGAGGTCTATTTCATGCTCACTGCAGAGATAAGCAGTATATATTCAAAGGGGGGAAGGACAAGAAAAATCCATAACCTCATCTTTGCTCCTGACTTTTCTGTCGCTTCGAGAATGAACACCTTTTTATCAAGGATCGGCAATCTTTCGTCTGATGGAAGACCAATCCTCGGACTTGATGCAAAGCATTTGCTAAAAATTGTTCTTGATACTTCTCCCGATGCCGTCCTCGTACCTGCCCACGCATGGACGCCCCATTTTTCTGTCTTTGGCGCTGAGTCCGGTTTCGACTCACTGTCAGAATGCTTTGAGGAATTGACTCCCCATATCCATTCTATAGAAACGGGGCTTTCCTCGGACCCGCCTATGAACTGGCGGCTTTCGGCCCTCGACCGCATCACCCTTATATCTAATTCTGATGCTCATTCTCCTGCAAAACTGGGCCGTGAGGCGAATATCTTCTCTACGGAAATATCATACGGGGCAATGACTGATGCGATAAAGAACAGGAAAGGCTTCATCGGTACTATTGAATTCTTTCCGGAGGAAGGAAAATATCATTACGATGGACATAGATCGTGTGGCGTCAACCTCTCTCCAAAGGAGACAATAAAGAATAATTACCTCTGTCCTGTGTGCGGAAAAAAAGTTACGATCGGAGTTATGCACAGGGTAGAAAAACTTGCTGACAGGCCACCTGGGTTTAAACTAAAGAATGCGCCGATATATCATTCTCTCATCCCTTTGTCTGAGATTATTGCTGAGACTTTGAAGGTAGGCACTAATACGAAAACAGTTGAGTCACAATATCTGAAACTCTTACGCAGTCTCGGTAATGAATTCAAAATACTCATGGAATCTCCTCTTTCTGATATTGAAAAAGCAGGGTCATCTTCCCTCTCAGAGGCAATATCGAAAATGCGGTCTGGAAAGGTGCATATTTCTCCAGGATTTGATGGAGAGTACGGCAAGATAAAAATCCTTGAGGAAGTGGAGAGGAAAGAGATAAAAGGACAAAGAACACTTTTTTAAAAATGATATCCATAACGGACACGAGAATCAATGATTATCTATTGAAACTAACAACTGAGGATGATAAATACATTCTTGAAATGGAAAAGATTGCACGTGAAAAAAATTTTCCCATTGTTGAAAGACTTGTGGGAAGACTGCTCTTTGTGCTCACAAAATTAAAAAAACCAAAATTGATCGTTGAACTCGGCTCAGGCTTCGGCTATTCAGCATATTGGTTTTCAAAGGCCCTCGATAATGGCAAGGTTGTTTTAACAGACTATCGCAAAGAGAATATGGATTATGCAGAACAAATGTTCCGTCATGCCGGTCTCAAGCGTAAAGCTATTTTCAGGGTTGGAGAGGCAGTGGAGATTGCGAGAAAATACAAGAATATCGACATCCTTTTCATAGACATTGAGAAATACCAGTATCCTGAAGCTCTGCAGACGCTCCTCCCGAACCTGAATACAAAGGCCCTCATCATTGCAGACAATACACTATGGTACGGTAAAGTTGCAGAAGGTCTCAGGGACAAAGAAACTCTTGGGATCAAAAAGTTTAACCGGTACTTATTCAACCACAAAGATTTTTTGTCAACGATTTTACCTTTGAGAGACGGCATTCTTATAGCCTATAAATTGTCCTGATCTTGATCTTAGTTACTTGACGTTTGCAACAACTGTTCAAAATCGAATTCTCTATATTGTTTAATTTCTCAAATTCTGCTACATTTACTAAGGAGTTCATTAGTAAAGCCACATTTAGTCAGCCATTATGTCATTCTGGCTTGTCCAGAATCCTTCTTCTTTCAGAAAGAT
>JBGPPR010000246.1:0-2401 GCA_041488675.1 Thermodesulfovibrionia bacterium | reverse complement strand
GTTAATTTCTAATCCCCGGGTTGTTACTGCTGATAACGAAAAAGCGTCGATCATGCAGGGAACCAGCGTCCCCTACCCCAAGGTGGACGTACAATCGGGCCAGATTTCAGTTGAGTATAAAGATGTCGTTATCCTCATAGAAGTGACTCCTCATATAACGCCTACTGGAGATGTTACTACGCTGATTTTCGTAAAAAAGGAAGATATATTAAGTGAAACTGAAATAGGAGGTAACCCTGTTCCAGTCACTTCCAAAATAGAAAGTTCTACAAAAGTTCTTGTGCAGACAGGGGAGACGATAGTCATTGGCGGAATCTTGAGGAAAACAGAAAAGGAAGGCTTTTCAGGCGTCCCGGGTTTGATGAAAATTCCCGTCCTTGGTTGGTTATTCAAGACCAAAAATACTTCTGAACAGACGTCCGAGCTTTTGATATTTATTACGCCGAGGATTTTGGAGCGAACATGACGATATCACCTCTTATGCTGGTATGACTTTATTCGGTTCGCACAGAATGAAGTCAGCAACGAAAATAAAATCAATACCTCAAAGCGACTTGTGGTTTTATAAAAAGTAATGCCCCGCCTACGATTTCTTGCTGCCGGTGAATCCCATGGGAAGTCTCTTATCGGAATTCTTGAAGGTATTCCCTCAGGGCTATCTATTTCTGCAGAGGATATAGACAGAGACCTTAAAAGAAGACAGATGGGATACGGTCGCGGTGCCCGAATGAAAATAGAGTCCGACCATGCTGCAATCCTTTCTGGCGTCAGATGGGGGAAAACAATAGGCTCTCCTGTTACTTTGTCCATTGAAAATAAGGACTGGAAGAATTGGGTTGAAGGCATGTCTCCTGATGTGGCTGATAAGAGATCGATACCAGCAGTTACCAGACCTCGTCCTGGCCACGCGGACTTAGCAGGTGCCATAAAGTATGATCAGCATGATTTAAGAGACATTCTTGAGCGCTCTAGCGCAAGGGAAACGGCTGCGAGAGTTGCCCTTGGAGCAATTGCAAAAAGGTTTCTCGCAGAATTTGGCATTAGGATTGGAAGCTATGTTATCCAGATAGGCACTATTAAAGTTCAGCGGACAAAGGACATACTTCAAAATTTAGAAAAGGTATTGTTATGTCATTTCGAAAAAGCCGAGAGGTCACCGGTCAGGTGCCCAGATAAAGAAATTTCGGAAAAGATGGTCGGACTCATTGACAAGATGAGACAAGAAGGAAATTCCCTGGGAGGTATATTTCAGGTCTTCGCAACTGGTGTTCCCACAGGTCTTGGAAGCTACATCCAATGGGATAAGAGGCTTGACGGAAGACTTGCAAAGGCTCTCATGAGCATACAGGCGATAAAAGGAGTCGAGATTGGCCTTGGTTTTGAGATAGCGAAACATCCTGGCTCGCAAGTCATGGATGAGATATTTTATAAAACAGAGAGCGTAAGGCGAAAAGCAGGCAGCAATGAAAGTCAGAGGTTCGGATTTTATCGAAAAACCAATAATGCAGGTGGGATCGAAGGTGGCATGGCAAACGGAATGCCCATAGTCATGAGGGCAGCAATGAAGCCGATACCTACCTTAAAGAGACCTCTGCGTTCGGTTGACATTATGACAAAAAAGCCGGTAGAAGCAACCTATGAGCGTTCTGACACATGTGCGGTACCTGCAGCAGGAGTCATTGGCGAAGCAATGGTTGCTTTAACTATTGCAGATGTCTTCCTCGAAAAATTCGGCGGAGATAGCATGGCAGAAGCAAAACGCAATTACGACTCCTATGTTGAGTATATAAAGAAATGGTAAGTTCTTATTCCATAAAGGTTACAAAGGTTTGAAAAGTCTATCCCATCTTCCGCATTTAAGACCACCTTTTCGCCGAAAGAGCGGATGAGCGATTTGCAAACCCGCGTGAATCCTTAATCTGTAGGTCCTTTGTTCTAAAAAGCGCGTGTAGTGCAGAAAAGCCTCTTGCAGTTAATGCATAGATTGCTAATAATTTCTGTGTCATAGACCGTGGGATGGTAAGCGAAGAAAACATAGGGTTTATGAACGAACGGGGTGCCAAGTATCTTGTCGGTACTGCCAAATCCTTTCTTAAAACGCATTTTCTTTTATCCCGTTGGAGTAGAGGTATTTCCCGGCAATAAGCAGGATGCCAAGACAGTACCGGATAAGATAGCGGAAGTACAGAGCAGATATGGAATACAGGAGATAATCTTTGTAGGAGACCGCGGGATGGTAACCCACGCCAATTATGAAAAGGTCAAGGATATAAAAGGACTCAACACGATATCGGCATTAACACATCGGCAGATAGTAGAGATGTTGGAGCGCAAGGTTATACAGTTCGATATGTTTGACGAAAGGGGAATCGTTGAAGTAGTGGATCCTGAGTATAGATTT
>JBGPPR010000245.1:0-2438 GCA_041488675.1 Thermodesulfovibrionia bacterium | reverse complement strand
ACCGGAACTTCTCCGTCCTTATAGGCAAGAATGGACTCTGCAAGTGCCATCTTCATAAAATATTCATCTGCGTCTCTTTTAGATGCCATGCCTCTGAAGCAATTTAAACAGTTTTTCTTCGTGCTGTCAACGGAGACTTCTATTCCCAATCTGCTGACAGAAAATAATGGTTCTTTAGACTTTTCTGTGGGAGCCATCCATAATTTCCCCTCCCTCGATGTGAGGCCCTTCCTTATTTCCCCTCCCTTGAGGGGAGGGGCGTAAGGGGCGGGTGATTCAAATAATCCCTTATTTTTTCCAACACTCCTTCGGTATTCTCTAAAACTTCATCATTCCAGAATCGCGAACCTTATTTGTTAGGTGTCATTTATCAACCACCCTCTCCCTAACCCTCTCCCCTCAAGTGAGAGGGGTTTCTATCCTTATTTTTGGGTACCGTAATTGACAATACACCTGCAGTTCTGATAATTTTACTCATGGCTGAAGACAAGACTTTCTATGATATGTATGAGCTTTTGGAAGATCTCATTTCTTCTCACGACCTGGAGACAACACTGAACGTTCTCGCCAGAAATACAGCAAGCCTCATAGGAGTGAAGGGATGCACCATAAGGCTTCTTGACGAAAAAACGAGAACGCTCCAGATAGTTGCGGCATATGGCATGCCGAAATCGTATCTGGAAAAAGGTCCGGAGCTTCTGGAAAGGAATCCCGTTGATCAAAAGGTCTTGTCAGGAGAATGCGTGAGCACAAAAGACATAGCCATTGAGGCACATGTGCTGTATCCCGAAGAAGCACAAAAAGTTGGAATAAAGTCTGTGATGAGTTGTCCCCTCACCGTGCAGGATAAGGCGATTGGAGTTATAAGGGTTTATTCATCGGAGCCTCATGAATTTACTGAAGAGGAGATTAAGAGGATAGGGGTTCTTGCTTCTCTCGGTGGTATCCTTGTGGACAGGGCAAGGATATGGAAGCAGATGCAGACACTTATAGAGATATCGCGCTCTATAAGCTCGACTCTTTCCCTGAATGAGGTGCTCGCAAAGATTGCTGAACATGCAGCGGAAGCCCTTGGCTTCAAGGCCGCATCTATCAGGCTGCTTGATGAAGAGAGAAAGATACTTGAGGTGAAGGCTACTTACGGCCTCAGCGAGGAGTACTTAACGAAGGGACCCGTTGAAATAGAGAAAAGCCCTATCGACGTTGAATGTATGAAAGGTTGTGCTGTGACTGTTGCTGATGTTTCAAAGGATGGAAGGTTGCAGTATCCGGAAGAGATAATCAAAGAAGGCATAAGAGCGATACTGTCTGTACCGTTGGATATCAGGGGAACAACTATCGGAGTGATAAGGGTCTATGCATCGTATCCTCATTCCTTTACTCCCTCAGAAATAGATTTCCTCTCGGCCCTCGGGAGCAACGGCGCCATAGCAATAGAGAATGCACGCCTCTTCGAACACGTAAAGAGCGAGTATGAAGAATTGACGAGAGATGTCTGGAAATGGTATGACTGGGGAAAACGTTTTCCAAGGTTCTAACCTTTTAATCCCAAAAGATTCATTCTTCACATTTATCGATTCCCTCAGGTCTCAATATAGGGTACTGGGTCCTGTTAAAGAAAGAAATTATGCTGTTTTTCGGGAGATAACTTCCTCTGCTGACCTCTTCATGGAGTACGGGACTACCATGTTGTCGCCCGGAAAAATGTTTATTTACAGACCACGAGAGGATATTTTGAAATTCAGAATGGAATTGCCGATATCCATTGAGGAAGTCGAGCCGGCGTTTGAGAAGCAGGTTATCGTCGGAATTCATCCCTGTGATATGAATGCCATTCGTTATCTGGACCTCACGTTCCTTGGCTCCTATGTCGATACCTTCTATAAGACAAGGCGAGAGAATACGATCCTCATTGGCCTCAACTGCACGCAGGTCTCAGAGAACTGTTTCTGTTCATCTGTAGGAGCAGGTCCTTTTCTCAAGGCTCAATCAGGATATGATATGGTTTTAACAGATTTTGGCGAGAATTATTTAGTGGAAATAAAAAGTAAAAAGGCTCATGAATTGTTTTCCATAAGAGGAAAGGAGGCCGGCCCTGATGAATGGAGGGTAAAGTCCGATAAAGAAGAATCACTTCTGAAAAGCTTTAAGAAGACTATTTACGTTGATGGACTCGATAATCTCTTCATGAAAAACCTCGACCACCCTGTGTGGGCAACAACAGCAAATGAGAGGTGCCTCTCCTGTTCAAATTGCGTTATGGTCTGTCCCACATGTTTTTGTTATGACCTGAAAGACGAGGTGAGCATGGATCTTAAAGAGATAAAGAGAATCAGACAATTAGATGCGTGCCAGGATTTTAGGTTTGCAGAGGTTCATGGTGGAAATTTCAGGGTGAGAAGGGCATCTCGACTCAGGCAGTTTGTAATACATAATTT
>JBGPPR010000244.1:0-2445 GCA_041488675.1 Thermodesulfovibrionia bacterium | reverse complement strand
CAATAGAAATAGGCGGAGGATTATCGAACAATTCAGTTTTCACCTCTATACTGTTATCCCGTAATTCTTTTTCGAATGATTTGAGAGCTTCAATAACTGCATCGTTGATATTTGAGATCTCTGTGTGTAATACACTCGTGATTTTTAACTTCACAAGTTGCTTTACCATATTTTCCAGTCTCTCCACATCCTCAATAACCATCTCCATATATTTCTTATTTGGATCATCCGCCGGAAGTCTCTCATACATTTTACGTGTAAAACCTCCAATAGAGGTAAGGGGATTTCTTATCTCATGCGCCACCTCATCCATCATCTGGTCCAGTGTTTTCGATCTTTCCTCCTCCAGAATTTTTTCTCTTTCTGCCTTCATAGCAAGGATTGTCTCAGGGGCCTTATTAAAATCCTCTTTGCATCTGTCAGAGCAGAAATAGTAAGTAGTGCCTTTATACGGAGAAGTAAAAACAGCATTCTCTTCAATTGTCATTCCGCAAACAGGATCAATTATCTTCATTTTTCAAGAAGTCTCTTCAGTTCCTCCCCTTCAATAATCTCTTTTTCAAGGAGTATTGCTGCGATGCTTCTGAGTTTTTCAATTCTCTCCGTGAGAATTGATTTCCCTTTTTCATATGCCTCTTCCAGGATGGTTTTAACCTCTTCATCTATTTTCCTTGCTGTCTCTTCACTGTAATCTCTTGGCTGGCTCCACGGAGCTTCAAGAAAAACAGGTCTTCCTCTGTCGTAAGAAAGCGGTCCAAGGGTCTTGCTCATCCCGTATGCCCTCACCATGCTCATTGCCACCTCTGTCGCCTTCTCGAGATCATTCTTGGCGCCCGTGGATGACTCTCTGAAGATTATCTCCTCTGCGGCCCTCCCTCCCAGCATGACAGACATTCTATCCAGCAGTTCTGATTTTGTAAGAAGGTATCTGTCTTCTGTCGGAAGCTGAATGGTATAACCAAGAGCAGCGATTCCTCTCGGGACAATCGAAACTCTCCGCACAGGGTCCGCATTTGGCAGAACGCTCGCCACGATAGCGTGCCCTGTTTCATGGTAGGCCACTATTTCTCTTTCTCGCTTATTTATCACACGACTCTTCTTTTCAAGCCCTGCAATGCTTCTTTCTATTGCTTCTTCAAAGTCAGCCATCTCTATTGCTACTTTGTTTTTTCTTGCAGCAAGAAGGGCAGCCTCATTTACGATATTTGCAATATCTGCTCCTACCATCCCGGGAGTCATTGAGGCAAGAACTTGAAGATTTACGCTCGGAGCAAGTTTCACTTTTTTTGTATGCACTTCAAAGATCTCCCGTCTGCCTTTGAGATCCGGTCGATCAACAAGCACATGCCTGTCAAACCTGCCCGGACGAAGGAGAGCGGGATCAAGGATTTCAGGCCGGTTTGTTGCTGCCATTATGATTACACCCTTTTTTGTGTCAAACCCGTCCATCTCAGACAGAAGCTGTGTTAGGGTCTGTTCCCTCTCGTCAACACCTGACACAGGACTTATGCCCCGGGCTTTTCCAAGGGCATCGATTTCATCAATGAAGATTATGCACGGTGCGAGTTTTTCTGCCTGGGCAAAGAGATCCCTTACCCTTGCAGCCCCTACCCCCACGAACATTTCGACGAAGGCAGAGCCGCTGAGGCTTAAGAATGGTACCTTCGCTTCACCAGCGACGGCTCTCGCAAGCAAAGTCTTGCCCGTGCCGGGAGGACCCACAAGAAGTATTCCCTTGGGAATCTTACCTCCAAGAGTTTGAAATTTCTGGGGGGTTTTGAGAAACTCTATGACCTCCTGCAGCTCCTGTTCTGCTTCCTCAACACCTGCCACATCTTCAAAAGTAACTTTTGTTTCACCTTCCACATAAACCCTTGCTTTGCTCTTACCAACCGCCATGAGACCTTCACCGGCAGCACCCATCCTCTTGAAAAAGAACCCCCAGATAGCAATGAATATCACTAAAGGAATGATCCATGAAAGGAGCGTTTTAACCCATGTTACTTCCCGCTCTGCTGCGTAGCGTATGCCTTTTTCACCTAACTCTTTCACAAGATCAGGGTCTTCCATCCTCACAACAGAAAAAAATTTGATCTCCTTTAAATGTTCCGATTCTTGTTTATCTTTTTCCTTGCGAAGACTCAAGATGCGATCGTGGGCTCCGTCGAGCAGTTTTCCTTCTACCGTATCTTTTGAAATTTGGAGGTCATCAACAAGCTTTTCTTCAAGGAGCACTTTAAACTCACTATAGCTTATAGTCACAACTTCACGGGTAAGTAAATAGCGCTGCAGGAAAAATATCGACAAAAGAGCGATCAGAAAATATATAAGACTGAAGCTTATCCTCTTCTTCTTCTCTATGGCCATTCTCTCCTACCTTACTATAGCAAACGTAAAGTACTGTTACATTGTCATTGCGAGCGACCAACGGGAGCGTGGCAATCT
>JBGPPR010000243.1:0-2446 GCA_041488675.1 Thermodesulfovibrionia bacterium | reverse complement strand
CTATGACCTCAGAGGAGGCCAAAGGAATAGTTGATATAATGGCAAAAGGCGCTCAGAGAGCAAGAGAACTTGGGTACGATGGTATCGAGATTCAAGCGAGCTATGGAGATCTAATATCCCAACTCCTTTCGCCCCTTTCCAATAAGAGGACTGATGACTACGGTGGTGGCCTTGAGAATCGGGCGAGGTTTCTGTTGCAACTCTTAAAGGCTGTTAAGAATGCAGCAGGGGAAGATTTTCCAGTAGTTGTGAAACTCGTCTGTGATGAGTTTGTTTCTGGAGGATTAACACTCAAGGATACTGTAATGGTGGCGCGATACATATCCCAATCAGGAGGAGACGCAATCCTCGCTTCAGGCGGGAATAAAACGACGAAGAGAATGACGATCCCTTCTCATTATCTTCCTCCCGGTACTCTTGTCCATCTTGCTATGGCCATAAAGAAGGCAGTTGATATTCCTGTTATAGCAGTAGGGAAGATCAATTCACCCGAACTGGCAGATGAGATTATTAGAGAAAATGGTGCTGATTTTGTTGCAATGGCACGTGCCCTGATTGCTGATCCCTATCTACCTGTGAAGGCGCAAGAAGGCAATGTTGATGATATCTGTGGTTGTGTTTATGACCTCGAAGACTGTGCTGAAAAAGGAGTTAAAGGGTTGGGCAGGGCTTGTACGGTAAATCCCTTTTCAGGCCAGGAATATCGCCTAAAGCTTACACCTGCCTCAAAGAAGAAAAAGGTGATTGTCATTGGCGGGGGTCCTGCCGGAATTCAGTCAGCTATTCTTGCAAGCCAGAGAGGACATGAAGTCATTCTTTATGAGAAAGACGCGTCTATCGGGGGGCAGATGCGCCTTGCCTCAATGGCTCCCTTCAAGGCTGAAATGGATGAGGTCCTGAGGTATTTGAAACATTTCCTCGGGAAGACCCGGACAAAGATTGTATTGAAATGTACTCCCGAGGCAGCGGAGATTCTTTCCCAAGAACCTGACGTAGTGGTCATAGCCACAGGTTCACATCCTGCTCGTCCCGCGATTCCGGGAATCGACAACTCTTTTGTCTACGATGTCAGGACTGTGTATCAAAGGATACTCGAACTCGGCGAGAATGTTGTTATTCTCGGCGGAGGAGACACAGGATGTGAGACCGCAGATCTTCTCTCCTCGCAGGTGGGGAAAATAACAGTTGTAGAAGTGCTTGATGAACCACTGAAAAAGATGAAAGATATTCCCAGGGAGGAACTCCTGAAAAGACTGGAAGAGAAAGGAGTTAAAATTCTTACGAACTGCAAGGCGATAAGTATTGAAAAAGGGGCGGTAACCATTGAGAATACAGAGAGGGGAAAGCAGCAGCTCACAGCTGATTCTGTTATAGTCGCTACAGGTAATTGTCCGGTGAATGAACTATTTAGGTCCCTTAAGGATTCGGTGGGAGAGATATACCTTGTTGGTGATGCACAGCAGTCAGGTAACCTCGGAGCAGCTTTACGAAGCGCCGCAGAAATCAGTCTTAAGATATAAACTGCGTGTTGATAAATTTAGACTTATGGCAGATATAGTATTCTCGCTCATTCTCGGTCGTGCCGACCTCCGAGGTACAGAGTGTCAGCCGCCTCGGGGCGGTGAACACTCTGTAAAGCCGCTCAAATACTATATCCGCCATTAATTATTATGCTATTAATCTTCAAAGATTTTAAAAGCTATTTAAGATTTTTTCTGTCATTCTGGCTTGTCCAGAATCTTTCTTCGCTCACAGAAGGATTCCCGACAGGCAGGAATGACAACCATTGGAACAGAGTTCGCTATGAATATTCGGGATAAAGCGAAGTGCTTGATAAAAAAATAATATATCCCTCTTATGATCAAGAAGCCATTCACAAGAACCCAACACTATTTCATCAGCACATTCGCCACATAAAAGAAGTCTTTAGTAATCAATCGCATAAACTCCAGAGGGTGAAAGAGATTGCTGAGAAAGTAAAGGACGGGATTGAAAAGATTAATCCTTTCATCCAGGAGAGTACTGAAGCCGTCTGCCCTCGATGCACAAATGTCTGCTGTATCAACAAACACGGGTACCACAACTCAGAAGACATCATCTATATCCATGCCATCGGTCTGCGATTACCTGACTATAATTTTAACAGGGATGATGCAACTCCCTGTCAATTTCTCTCTGACAAAGGCTGTGTTATGCCTCGTTCAGTGCGGCCATCCGGATGTAATTGGTATTTCTGTGACTCTCTCCTGGATCACATGGAGGCAAGACCGGAGTATGGGAAATTTGACGATGGCCTGAGAGATGTGGCTGAACTCTGGTTAGAGATGATGGATGAGTTTCATAGAGTTATTAGGGAGATGGAAATAGAATAAATTGCTGCCCTAATCTTTGGTGTTCCCGGTTTAGCAGCACAAGTCGTTGCTTCCTGCATTGCCTCAGGGAAAAT
>JBGPPR010000242.1:0-2449 GCA_041488675.1 Thermodesulfovibrionia bacterium | reverse complement strand
CTCGGAAGTTGTCGAACTCGAAAAGGCGTGGGACATGGCAGAAAAAGAGAGAAGTGAAATCAAGATCATCGACAATCAATTACGGGTTCTCGATTTTCAGGAGACTGCTGCAAGGTCCGGATACTATCCGACGCTTTTTGCACAGGGCGGATACAATTACAAAGAGAATCGTTACGAGTTCCCGAGTGAGAACTGGTCTCTTATCCTCGGGGTCAATCTCAATGTCTTTAGTGGTGGAAGTACAAAAGCCGAAGTATCGAAGGTTCTGTATCAGAAGCAGCAGCGTCTCGAACAGAAGAGGAAGCTTATTGACGATATAAGGCTGGAGGTGGAAAAGAATTACCTCGATCTCAAGAATGCATTAGAAAAGATTCAGGTAACAAAAGACGCTGTAGGGCAGGCCGAGGAAAATCTGAGGATCAATAGGATCAGATATGAAGAAGGGGTTGGTATGTCAACGGATGTAGTCGATGCAATTACCCTCCTCACAACAGCAGAGACAAATTATTACAGGGCAGTGTATGAATTACAAAGGGCCCGGGCAGGGCTCCAATATGCGATTGGACTGGATTTAGTATCAATGTATTCATATTGAAAGAGAGGTGGTTGTGGATGAGATAAAGAAAGAGGGTTCTGCCGGTTCGGACACCACCGGAGGCAAACGAAATAACAATAGGAAAAAGATCTCTATAATAGTCTTTATAGCTCTTACAGTAATCGGTGCAGTAACCGTCTATTTTTATCTCAGGCACAAAGCAACCCATATTAGCACTGATGATGCCTTTGTGGAGGGGCACATACACACCATAGCCTCGAAGGTTTCGGGAACTGTGAAAAAGATCAATGTGGAGGATAATCAGCCCGTTAAGAAAGAAGCCATCCTTGTCGAAATAGACCCTGTGGATTATGAAGTAAAAGTAAAGGAAGCCTCCTCAGTCCTTGGTAAAGAACGGTCGAAACTTTCAGAGATCGAAGCGAAGATTGAGGCCTCAAGACAAAGACTCTCAGAACTCAATGCCGCGATGAAAGCGGCAAAGGCGAATCTTGAGCTTCAGGAGGCAAACCTGAAACTTGCAACAATAGATCTCAAGCGTGCAGAAAAACTCTATGAAAAAGAGGCTATACCGAAAGAAAGATATGATAATACAAAAACAGGATATGAGGTTGCTGTTTCAAGGGTAAAGGCAGCGGGAGAACAGGTGAAACAGGCTGAAATGGCTATCGAGACCCAAAAGGCGATTATAAGACAGGCAGAGGCGTCCAGACCCTCTCAGATCTCGTTCATTAAAGAGAAAGAGGCAAAATTGAGAGCTGCAGAACTCAATTACGGATATACCCATATTCCTGCTCCGTCTGACGGCTACATAACGAAAAAAACCGTGGAAATCGGAAATCAGATAGAGGCTGGGCTGCCATTGATGGCGGTTGTCCCTCTCGATGATATATGGGTCGTTGCGAATTATAAGGAAACGCAACTCGAAAAAGTAAAGCCCGGCCAGAAGGTAAAGATGAAAGTGGATACGTATCCTAAAAAGACGTTTGACGGAAAGGTAGATAGCATCATGGCAGGCTCAGGCGCCATATTCTCATTGTTTCCTCCAGAAAATGCCACAGGCAATTATGTCAAGGTGGTTCAAAGAATACCGGTAAAAATTGTGCTCGAAAACGGTACAGATACACAGCATATATTGCGCATCGGCATGTCTGTCACGGCGACGATTTTAGTCGAGTGATGAGAAATAATAAGGATTTCAAGATACCCGAATAATGCAGATATTGCTCATAAATTTATTTGCTAATAAGTTCATAAGTAATGTCTCATGATTGTCATTCCCGCTTGTCGGGAATCTTTCTGAAGAAGAAGGATTCTGGACAAGCCAGAATGACAGAAATAAGGAACTGCGGCAGAGACCGCAGGGTGTAAAATTTATAAATATCCCACCATAGGAATTGACATACACACATCTTCCCTTTATAATATGTGTAGGAGGTTGGCATGGCTAAAGTAAGATTTCAAATGTTTTTGGAAGAAAGACAAAAAGAGGCATTGGAGAGACTTCAAAAAGATTCTAAAACTCCTGTGGCTGAAATAATAAGAAATGCCATAGAAAAATTCCTCTCTGAGTTGAATAAAAAAAAGATGATTCCGGCAGAGGATGAAGCGAGAGATAAACTTCTCTCAATCGTGGGCATATGTAAAGGTGGACCAAAAGACCTGGCTGACAGACACGACAAATATTTGTACGGAATAACCAAGAAGTGAGAAAGATTTTTTTTGACACGTGGGGCTGGGTAGCAATAGCCCATAAAGATGACACACATCATAAAGAAGTTGCCTCATTCTATAAAACCTTTCTTCGCGATAAAGGCATTCCTTTCACCACAGAATATGTCCTTGCTGAAACAATAACCCTTTTACGGGCAAGGACAGACCCTGATGGCCTCAATG
>JBGPPR010000241.1:0-2449 GCA_041488675.1 Thermodesulfovibrionia bacterium | reverse complement strand
GGAAAATATATCTGCACCTGGGATTTTGGTTGATGAGACTCCAGAGGCACGATACACTGCAAAGGTGAAAAAAAGAGATGAAGTGATCAATGTCGACAACATGACATATATGCGATATGAAAGAAGAAGACATAAAAGGCTGGTAGTGAATGGAATTCAGAAAAATGCCCCCCATTCTTCGAACCACAAAATAATTAATATCAGTGCCGGCGGAGTGGCTGTAGAAACAACAAAAATGCTTCGGATAAATAAGGAATATAATTTGAAGATTAATTATAAAAGCAATCTTTTAAGCTTAAGAGGTTTTGTAGTATGGGCTGTGCCAATCCGTGAAGAAAAGAAAGACTCCGGTGATATAATCCCAGTGTATAAGGCTGGTATGACATTTCGTGGGCCTGTGTTATGAAAGAAAAGAGGATGGGACTTACCTTACTGAAGATTCTTGAGTGTTTCCGGTATGAGGCCCGAAAGAGCAGGAAAGGTATGCATACATCCGGTGACTGACTCCACGTCACCTCTGTTTATCACTGCATTCACAACTTCCTGCGAAAGTATGGCGGCATGAGGTCCTATGATGTGAAAGCCTATGATCCTTCTGGTGTCTTTTGCAACAATCGCCTTTGCGAAACCTTCTGTCTCCATCATAGCTTCACCCATCACCGTGTCCGAATATTTTGCTCTGCCTACCATGACGTCATATTGTTTCCGTGCCTGTTCTTCAGTCAGGCCCACTGAGGCGATCTGGGGGTAAGAGAAGACTGCATGGGGGACTGACTGGAAATCCATCTTCACCTTTTTTCTTCGTCTTGCATTGTGCCATACAATCTCTGATTCCTTGTCACCGGCATGGGTGAACATTGCTTTTCCAATGGCATCACCAACGGCCCATATGTGTTTCTTATTCGTCTGCAGATAGTCATCCACTTTTATAAAGTGGGCACCCTCCGTCTCAATCCCTGCATTTTCAATTTTCAGCAAATCTGCATTTGACTTCCTCCCTGTTGCGACCAATATTACCTCTGCTGAAATCTCCGTCTCTTCCCCGGTGTTGAGATTCTTCATAATCACAAGGTAACCACGATTGTCCCTGGCCTGAGTAACCTGATTTACTCCTGCTCCCATATGTAGTTGAACACGCTTGCCAAGTTCGTTCTTCAATAGTTCCGATATTTCCGGTTCTTCAAAAGGCAAGAGTCTTGCGTTTCTTCCTACTACAGTAACCTTTGTGCCAAGGGCGGAAAAGAAATGCGCGTATTCGACCCCTATGTATCCGCCTCCGATGATGATCATGCTCTCAGGCAGCTTTTCAAGTTCGAGCACGCTCTCATTTGTCAGATAATGGATTATATCCAGTCCCTGGACTGGCGGGATCAGAGGGCGCGAACCGGAGGCGATGAAGATCTTCTTCCCCTTTATCAGTTCATTACCGGTACGGATGGTCTTATCGTCAACGAAGTGACATTCAGTGTTGTAAAAATCGAGATTTTCTGTTTCCCCGATCGCCTTCCTTATGGAGTCTCTGCCGCTGCTGACAACACTTCTCATCCGCTCCATAATAGTTTTGAAATCTGCATTGATCACTTCCGAATGTATACCCAATTTGGCTGTTTCCCCGATCTCCAATATTCTGTCTGCCACGTGTATGAGTGTTTTCGACGGTACACAGCCATAATTTACACAGGTTCCTCCGACCTTACCCTTATCTATGAGAGCAGTCTTTAACCCCTCCGCAGCAGCTCTAAATGCTATACTCAAGCCGGAATCACCGGCCCCTATAACAACAACATCATACCTTTTTACATAAGCCTTAGACATTAACCTCTGTCATCTCTGTTTCCATCTCTTTGCAATACTTTTCCAGGAACTCGTCTCTACTCATTTTATGGCCCAAACAGAAACCAGAGTCATCCATCTTATCGCATCCCAATGTCAGATATCTCCCGCCAATCCTTTCTGCCTCGGAGTGGAACATCATGCTCGAATTACGTCCCTTGCTGGTCACGTGCCGGACGTGGGGCAGAATAATTGCATTACCTACATGATATACCTTCATCGCTTTTACCTCTCTTTTTGACTTTTCTTTAAACTATAAACTCTGATATGAAAAAAAAGGTATCGGTATATGACTGATTTTTCTGTAAGACTTTGACTAATGATTATATAAGTATTAATCCTACAAGGTATCTATTTGAAGGGTGATGAGAGGACATAATTTGGGAAGGGCAACAAAGGGTGTCATAAAAAATAGCAGGTATTTCAATTGGTTACAAATCATTTCTAAATTATAGTTGATAAGGCTACCCCATTTTATTCATGTTTATTTCATCCTTGATGGCATCTGGGGCATTGCCGGCATCTCGAACTTTTTCGGTGTTTCCGTAATCAAAGTCTTTGCACCAGTTCCATAATTGACAAGAACCATTTCAAAATCTTTTGACTGTGACTTAAT
>JBGPPR010000240.1:0-2466 GCA_041488675.1 Thermodesulfovibrionia bacterium | reverse complement strand
CCCATATAGGCATAGCCCTTTCTCGCTGAGAGATCCCTGAAAAGATCCTTAAACTTTCTATAAACTGCCTTTTTCCCGCCTACCATGATGCAGGCGCCGTTGCGTGCTCCCCCGGGGCCGCCGCTAACCCCGGCATCCAGGAAATCGATACGCATTTCTTCTAATTCTCTTGCACGTCTCATTGATTCCCGGTAAGGAGAGTTTCCCCCATCGATAATCGTATCTCCCTCACTGAGGTACGGCATGAGGTCTTTGATAACTCCATCAACCGCGTGATAGGGAATCATAAGCCAGATAAGGCGCGGCGCCGCAAGTGCCGAGGCAAGAGATTGTACAGAACCGGCCGGCTTTGCACCTCGTTCTGCAATATCTCTCACAACCTTCTCAGTCCTGCTGAACGCAACGACCTCATGCCCCTTTTCAAGGAGTCGTTCTACCATATTAAATCCCATTTTCCCTAAACCAATATACCCGAGTTTCATGTTCACCTCTAATGCGTTGAAAACCTTTCCCTATTTTTTCCCCAGGAACTCCTTCTCTATTTCTTCTACTTTGGACAGTCTCCGTCTGTGCCTCTCTGCACCTGAAAATGAAGCGGAAAGCCAGACCTTAACGATATCCTTTGCAAGTTCATCTCCGACGACCCTTGCACCGAGACAGAGAATGTTAACGTTGTCGTCTTCCACTCCCTGGTGCGCAGAGAAGGTGTCATGACAGATCGCAGCGCGCATTCCCGGAAATTTATTCGCTGCAATACAGGCCCCTACTCCGCTTCCGCAGATCAAGACTGCCCTGTCGGCCTGTTTCAGCATTATTTCCTGAGAAATGGCCCTGGCATAATCGGGATAATCTGCCGGTTCCTCGCTGTGCGTACCACGGTCATTTACCTCGTGCCCGAGTTTTTTCAAAAACTCCACAATCTGAATCTTGAGACGATATCCGCCGTGGTCAGCACCGACAGCTATTCTCATTGGCGAACCACTTGTGATTCCAGTTGGGCTAATGTTTTCATGAATACCTCATAATTTTTTTCCGGATTTCCTGAAAGAAATATCCTGCTTCCAATACAAACATAATCAACTCCGGCATCGAGAAATAACTTTAGATTATCGAGGGAAACTCCGCCATCTGCAGCGATGCTCTTGTCCTTGAAGATCTGTCTTGCCTTTTCGATTTTCTCCAGCACCTCAGGTTTAAAGGGTCGTCCATAACAGCAGGGGTCAACCGTGAGAAACAGTAATGTATCAACCTTCTCTCCTACCGCCCTGAATTCTTCTATCTGCGTCTCAGGTTTAATAGCAATCCCGGCGGCTATTCCTCTTTGTTTTATCTGGTTGATAAGATTGAGGTGTTCAACATCTGATTCGAAGTGGAATAATACTTTTTTGAGATGTGGATTATCGATGCGGCCAATGAACTCCGATGGATTCTTCACCATAAGGTGCAACTCGAAGGAAAGAGGGGTAATTATATCGTTTATCGCCTCTTCAGGAAAACTCCTTGAAGATACAAAGATGCCGTCCATGAGATCGATCTGAACGTAATCTGAAAAAGATTCGGCCTGTCTTAACCGTATAAGAAAATCGTCTGTATTGTCCGCAAGTATCGACGGGACTATTTTCATCGTGTCAAGCGTTGAAAGAAGAATTGGTCATTCAATTGAATGGACGATCTCCTGTAAATCTTAAAAGTCTTTTCTCCTGAGCATATTGATTGTTATTATAAAGAAAAAATAATAGATAGCAGTCAGTAAAACGCTGATTTTTTTGTAAGACTTTATCCCATTGTCTTATCGGTGTTTATCCTACACGAGTACAATGGTTGTTCTGGCAACGCCTCACGGCGGTTGTATATTATAGGAGGAGAATCGATGTCGGGGACAGAAGAAAAGAAAGTTTATGACTGCATTGTCATAGGGGCCGGGCCAGGAGGACTTCAGGCAGCTATCTACCTCTGCAGATATAACAGGAGCGTTCTCATCCTGGACAGAGGAGGAGGCAGGACCCGGCATGCAAAACAGATTGAAAACTTCCTTACGCGGGCAGCTATTTCTGGCAGAGAGATAGTAGAGAAGGGTCTCGATCAGGTTATGCACTTCGGTGCAGAGTACCAGAAGGCGTTAGTCTCCAAGGTCATCAAGGATAAGGAGAATCTTTTTGAGGTATACATGAGGGACGGCCGTATTTTTTCCTCTTTGTTCGTCATTGTAGCCACAGGCGTAACAGACAACCTTCCCTCTGTTGAGAATCTCCATAAATTCTTTGGCATAAGTTTTTTTACCTGTGTAGATTGCGACGGGTACACGACTACAAACAAAAAGCTTGTCATTATAGGTGATTCGGAAAATGCCTTTCATCTCGCTCTTGCCATGAAACAGATGTATACAAAGGATGTAGCGGTCTTGCTTTACACCAGTCTGTCTCTACCGGATTATGAAGAAGAATTAAGAGAGCAAAGCATTAGCTT
>JBGPPR010000239.1:0-2469 GCA_041488675.1 Thermodesulfovibrionia bacterium | reverse complement strand
TACCGTTCTTTCCAGCTCTTTTTAGATATCTGTGTGAGGTGTGGTGCCTGTGCTGACAAGTGCCACTTCTTTATCGGCGGCGGAGACCCTAAAAACATGCCTGTCCTGAGGGCAGAGCTTCTCAGATCTGTATATAGAAAATATTTCACAACATCCGGAAAAGTTCTCGGAAAGATTGCAGGTGCAAGAGAACTTACCGTAGATGTACTCAAAGAGTTGTGGTACTATGCATATCAATGCACTGAATGTCGCCGCTGCTCACTTTTCTGCCCATATGGGATTGATACTGCTGAAATTACCATACTGGTGCGGGAACTTATTAATCTCCTCGGTCTGAACATCGAGTGGTGTGCCGGACCTGTGGCAAACTGTTGGAGGACGGGAAATCACATGGGCCTTCTTCCCCATACACTCAAAGATACAGTCGAATCATTTAAGGAAGATTTAAAGACCATAACGGGCGTTAACGTGGATTATTTTTTTAACAGAAAGGGAGCCGAGGTCCTCTTTGTAAATCCTTCCGGTGAATACTTCGATCCGAACGGCAATATTACTTTCATGGGATACATGCTGTTATTCCACGAGATCGGACTTGACGTCACATTGAGCACTTATACTTCAGAAGGTGGAAACTTCGGCTTTTTTACCTCGAATGAGATGGCAAAAAGGCTCCATTCAAAAATATATGCCGAGGCAAAGAGGTTGAAGGTAAAATGGATTCTTGGAGGAGAATGTGGCCACATGTGGAGGGTATGGCATCAGTACCACAATACATGGTTCGGGCCTGTGGACTTTCTTGAAGAGCCTGTCTCACCTATAACAGGTACTAAATTCGAGAATGCAAAATCCAATAAAACAGTACATATATGTGAATTTACTGCTGATCTTATCAAACATGGAAAAATTAAGCTGGATCCGAGCAGAAACGATAATTACGTTGTGACTTTTCATGACTCATGTAATCCTGCGAGGGCCATGGGGTTTTTTGAAGAGCCACGGTATATCATCAAGAGTGTGTGCAATAATTTTTATGAGATGCCCTCGAATACCATCAGGGAGAATACCTTCTGCTGCGGGAGCGGTTCAGGCTTAAATGCATCAGAAGATATGGAACTGAGGTTAAGGGGAGCCTTACCGAGGGCAAATGCATTGAAACATGTCCGTGAGAAATTTGGGGTGAACACACTTGCTAATATATGTCAGATAGACAGGGCTACCCTTCAGACCCTTGTGGATTACTGGGTTCCTGGTGTGGCTGTCCGGGGTGTTCACGAGCTGGTAGGTAATGCTTTAGTGATGAAAGGGGAAAAGGAAAGGACAACCGACCTGCGGGGTGACCCCCTTCCTGGAAAGGAGGTTCAAGAGAATGTATGACGGATCGAAGATCATAATCGGGCTTATCATTTTTGTGGGAATTGTAACCTTTCCCTTTGTGTATGATCTTGGGAAAGCATCGGTCCCTCCTCCGGAGCCAAAGCTTGATACACCGGAAATTCAGAAGATGGCGGTGAAGAAATGCATTGAGTCAAAGTCTTTCATGAGAGCAGAACACATGGTCATGCTGAACGATTGGAGAGATTTCGTTGTGCGAGACGGCGACCGGCTTTTTACGGCGAGTGATGGGCATCAGTACACTATGAGCCTTCAAAACACGTGCATGAAATGTCATTCGAACAAAAGCAAGTTCTGCGATGAATGTCACAATTACATGGCTGTAACACCATATTGCTGGGATTGCCATATAGCGCCGAAGGAGAAGAAGACATGAGCATCAATCGAAGAGAGTTCCTTAAAATAGCAGGTGCCTCCACCCTGCTGGGAATCGGGGGTATGTCAGCGAGTGCCATTCTGAAGGAAAATTTACTTGGGGCGTCTCAGGTTATGCCGGACCCGAGAGGGCTGACAGCAAAAAGATGGGGTATGGTAGTGGATATAAGCAAATTCAAAACAGAGGATGACTATAGGGTGTGCACCGAAGCTTGCCATCTTGTCCATAACGTACCAAATATCGGCACTATAAAGGAAGAGGTTAAATGGATCTGGAAAGAGACATATGAGCATGCTTTTCCTGGCCAGGAAGATGAATTCCTCTCGCCGGAAATAAAACATATGCCTTTCCTCGTTCTCTGCAATCACTGTGATAATCCTCCGTGCGTGAGAGTGTGCCCCACAAAAGCAACATTTAAGAGAGAAAGTGACGGAATCGTCATGATGGACATGCATCGCTGTATTGGATGCAGGTTCTGTATGGCTGCATGTCCGTATGGAGCGCGAAGCTTTAATTACAGGAACCCGAGACCTTTTATTGATGCAGCCAAAGAGAATCTTGAATTCCCGACAAGGATGAAGGGTGTGGTGGAAAAGTGTACTTTCTGCTATGAGAGGCTTGCAAACGGGCTTATCCCGGCATGCGTAGAGGCCTCTCAGGAGTTAGCAAGAAAGACAGGCAGGGGACCGGGGTTGATTTTT
>JBGPPR010000238.1:0-2482 GCA_041488675.1 Thermodesulfovibrionia bacterium | reverse complement strand
GGCGATAAGCTACTATCTGGGCAAGGAGGCTGAGAAATTATTTTTATATGACATTGAACAGGAAAAGGCAGAAAAGCTTGCTGCTAATCTCAAAAAGATTCTCGATAAAGATGTATCTGTCACTGGCGATATTTCGAAAACAGAGAGGTTCAATATTCTAATCAATGCTACACCCCTCGGATTAAGAGAAGAAGATCCTTTGCCTTTTGACACATCTCACCTCCGTTCAGACCAGATAGTTTGTGATCTCATCTATAAAAAGACGCGCCTTCTCGAAGAGGCATCAGGAAAAGGATGCATTGCGCTTGATGGTCTCGGAATGCTCCTCTGGCAGGGAGTTTTTGCCTTCGAACTCTGGACGGGAATGTTTCCGCCTGTAGATATCATGCGAGAGGCATTATATAAGAATCTTAAGTAGCAAAAAGGGAGGTGGAAGGTATGGCTGAAGTTAGTGAAATAGGTGATTATGGCAGGATAGAAGATTTCATTGCCCTTGCCAAGGGGGGGAAAGAAGTCAATTTAACAGTTGAGTTAAAGAAAAGGCGTGTTGCACAGAGAGTTCCTCCGGGAATTACGGAAGATATGAAAGGCGAGGTAGAGATGTACCTCCTTACAGTGGATTATTTTTTCAAGGTCGGAAAGGATTTGAAGCTTGTCACCAAGGTTTACATGTTCGGTTCTTCAGGGGAGTCTCCGGATGCCCTCAAGGTAAACGCAAGTATTGCCAATGCGCGTTTAAAGATAGACTATCAGCGTTTAAAGGACGCAAAGATTACATTCGGAGAAAAGTACTTTTAAAGGCATTGCAAATTAACCCAGATTATTCATAACTTGTGAAGTAGCAGAGCAGATGCAGTATCATCGCTCATTCTCGGTCGCAACGACCTCCGAGGTACAGAGTGTCAGCCGCCTCGGGGCGGTGAACACTCTGTAAAGCCGCTCCGATACCGCATCTGCCCTGCTTGATCAAAAATTTTATGAATAGAATGGGTTAGGAATTGGGGTCTGTTTTTTTCATTACTTGTCAATGCTGATTTCCAGTAGATATAATAGCCTTTAATGTTTGATGGAGGCAGTTGTGGAAGAAGGATATGATCCCCAAAAGATAGAGCTAAAGTGGCAGAAATACTGGGCAGAGAAGGCTCTTTACAAGACTCAATTCGATCCTTCGAGAAAAAAGTTTTACTGCCTCGAGATGTTCCCTTATCCTTCAGGTGAGATCCACATGGGTCATGCAAGGAACTATGCTATTGGCGATGTGATAGCGAGATATAAGGGAATGCGCGGCTACAATATCCTTCATCCCATGGGCTGGGATGCCTTTGGCCTCCCTGCTGAAAATGCTGCGATAAAACACGGTGTTCATCCATCAACATGGACGTACAAAAATATCGATTATATGAAAGGCCAGCTTAATCGCATGGGGCTCAGCTATGACTGGGAGAGGGAGGTGACGACCTGCAGTCCTGAGTACTACAAATGGAACCAGTGGTTTTTCCTCAGGATGTTTGAGAAAGGTCTTGCGTATAGAAAATTTTCCTTTGTGAACTGGTGTCCATCATGTGCGACGGTCCTTGCGAACGAGCAGGTTATTGATGAGAGATGCTGGAGGTGTGAAAGTATTGTTGTTCAGAAAGAGCTTGAGCAGTGGTTCTTGAAGATCACTGATTATGCAGAGGAACTTCTTCAGAGATGCGATGATCTGGCAGGATGGCCTGAAAGGGTTATTGCCATGCAAAAGAATTGGATAGGCAGGAGCACGGGTGTCGAGGTCGACTTCAAGATTGACGGGATGAATGAAACGATCAGTATTTTTACTACGAGGCAGGATACACTGTTCGGGGCAACCTTTGTCTGTCTTGCTCCGACTCACCCCTTTGCAGAACGGCTCTGCTCCGATAAAGAACGCCTTGAAGATCTCAAGGAACGATATGGTAGAGTGGATGCAAAATTAGGTCTTTTTACGGGTTTCTACGCAATAAATCCAATGAATGGTGAGAAGATACCCATTTATATCGCAAATTTTGTTCTCATGGAATACGGAACAGGAGCGATCATGTCTGTCCCCGCACATGACCAGAGAGACTTTGAATTTGCGCAGAAATATAATCTTCCCGTAAAGGTTGTTATTGTGCACCCAAATGAAACGGAGAAAGGGAGAAGTGGTGAAGCGGTGAAGTCTCTGAGTCTCCAAGTCTCCGAGTCACCGCATCAACCAATTGAGGCTTACGAGGGTGAAGGTGTACTTGTTCATTCAGGTCAGTTCAGTGGTCTCAGAAGCGACAGTGCAAGAGAGAAGATAGCTGAATTCATAGCAGAAAAAGGTATCGGCAAAAAAGTAGTCAATTACAAGTTCAGGGACTGGGGTATATCGAGGCAGCGGTACTGGGGAACGCCAATTCCTATTATCTACTGTGAACAATGCGGCGTAGTGCCTGTGCCTGAAAAAGACCTGCCCGTAATCCTTCCTGAAGACGTGGAG
>JBGPPR010000237.1:0-2489 GCA_041488675.1 Thermodesulfovibrionia bacterium | reverse complement strand
CTGTATATGGGCTTTTATAAAGTCCAATCGACGCATAACCCACCACCTTATCTTTTTCACCGGTAACATCTCCTGAGTTTGCGTATCTGAAAACTACCCCAAGATTAGCTCCGGATCTTCTTGCAGTCTCCATTACAATGATAACGGGGAAGCCTCCGCATAGTTCAGCTTTGCCGGTTCTCAGAAGCTCCCATGTGTCTGATGCAGAGAGTCGTTCGATTGCTGCAATGACCTTACCGTCCATTTCCTTTGCCGTTGGATAATCGTGATAGTGTGACAGGTCAGTACTTGCTATGAGCAAGGTTTTATCATCAAGGATTTCTGTTAACTTTGATATAAGATGTTCAAATGTCTGCCTTGACGGAGAGCCAATAAGTATGGGTACTATGGTAAAGTCCTTGAGAACTGTCTGGAGAAATGGGAGTTGAACCTCAAGAGAGTGCTCTTTTTCAAACGCTTCCGGGTAAAACTTTACATCCGCAGTTCCATTCAAAAGAGACTCTGCGATCCTTTCATTAATCTTCACTTCACCAAGAGGTGTTCTAAAACTGCCCTTCGTATAGACAGATGCACCTTTGAAGCCTGAATGATGACTCGGTCCAATGAGTATTACATTCTTAATGTCACTTCCTTGAATCTGCTTATACCCATATGACGCAACCTGCCCTGAGTAAATGTAACCTGCGTGTGGTGAGATGATAGCCAAGAGTCTCCCATTTGTTGGAACTTTTTCTGTTTTAGAAAGAAAGCCTCCAACAGATTCTTGAAGCGACTTCTTATCAGCAGGATAGAATGTCCCTGCTACCGCAGGATCCTTTGTCTCTGCCTGGCATCCCAGAGGAGCAGTGATGAGGAGCAGGCAGAGAACAGCAAACAGTAAACGGTAAACCGTAAAGAGTTTAGGCTTCAATCTAACCTCTTCCAAAACATTGCTTCTCTTGGCTTCTGCTCAGCGTTTACCTTTTTGCGTAGCAAACTGAGGAAGCCGCCTATGAGAAAGAACCTGAAGAAATCTCTGCGCGTCAGCATATTCATCCTCCTAAAAAAAGTTGCAAATTGCACATGCTCATCCTCATCCTTATCTCATCCCCTCCCACCAGGAGATTAAGAAGACATTAACCCCACCCGTCCTCCCCTTAAGTTAAGGGGAGGGAAGGAGGGGTTATTCTCCTATCTTGAACCTAAAAACATCCCCCTCTTAACTCCACACTCCCGGAATAGAAGTGTTACAGAACTTGCACTTTCCATTTGCTATATTGTTCTGTTTTACAAAGTACCCTATCCTCTCTATGAGCAACTTTTTACACTTTGGGCAGAAGGTGCTTTCACCTTCATGCCTTATATTACCTATATAGACAAATTTCAATCCCGCGTCCATCGCGGTCTTTCTCGCCTCTGTGAGTGTCTCAATGGGCGTCGGCGGAAGATTCGTCAATTTATAATGAGGAACGAACCTTGAGAAATGGACAGGGACATCTGGTCCAAGGTTTTTCAGAATCCACTTGCACATCTCCCGGACAGTCTTCATGTCATCATTCAATGTCGGTATCACAAGGTTTGTTATCTCAAGCCATACACCTTCATCCTTTAAGACGATGAGAGAATTTAGTACCGGCTTAAGACTCCCGTTACATACCTTGCTATAAAAGTCTTCTGTAAATCCTTTTAAATCAATATCAGCAGCATCCAAGTATTTTGATAATTTCCTGAGAGGTTTTTCATTGATGTACCCGCAGGAATGCATTGTATTCTTTACTCCATATTTTTTTGCGATGATCGCCGTGTCATACATGTACTCATAAAAGACCGTGGGTTCCGTGTAAGTGTAAGTAACAGATTTGCATCCGTATAAAATTGTCTGCCGTACAACTGCATCAGGAGGCAAGTCAACAGTATCCGTGTCTTCCGGTTTTGCCTGAGATATCTGCCAGTTCTGGCAGAATTTGCAGCTCAGAACGCATCCGGCAGTCGCTATGGAAAAAGCAGTGGTTCCCGGGAGGAAGTGATTGAATGGCTTCTTCTCTATGGGATCAACATGAACCGCGCAGGGCTTTCCATAGACAAGACTGTAAAGCGTGCCATCCTTATTCATCCTTGCCCTGCACCTGCTGTGCCGGCCATTCTCCAACACGCATCCATTAGGGCAGAGTTCACACTGAACCGTTTTAGCCATAAATTTATTATAAACCTTCTACAACGAAAATAGATAAGTAGCCGCAACCTTCAGTCCGCCTAAGGCGGAGCGTTGTTTCATGCAAATATTCATAATCGCAGGCTAAAGCCTGCGGCTACAAAATCTTCTTTCAATAATCTCCCCTCACCCCTCTGTGAAGAACCCTGCGGCAGAGACCGCAGGGCGTAAAAGCTTAAAAAAAGACTATCCCCTCCCTTGAGGGGAGGGGATTAAGGGGAGGGTGAAAAAAAGAATTTACCACCACCCTCTCCCTAACCCTCCCCCCTCAAGGGGGAGGGAACTATAAGGTAACCCT
>JBGPPR010000236.1:0-2489 GCA_041488675.1 Thermodesulfovibrionia bacterium | reverse complement strand
TAGAGTTCGGTCCCTTAACCATTAAGGTTTGGCCCAACAAAAACATAAAGAGAGGTGATACTATGAGTCTGACGAGTTTTGTAAAGTGGCCGAAGTATGAAGAGTACAAGGAAATGTTCAAAGAGCATTTTATCATGGAGAAACGCGACGACGGTGTCCTTCTGGTGAGAATGCATACCAAGGGTGGGCCTCAGTTATGGAGCATGGAACTGCACAGGGCTATCGGTCAGATGTGGCGTATTGTGGGCAGCGACTCTGATATCGAACTGGTGATCTTCACAGGTACAGGAAAAGACTGGATCATCGAATTTGAGCCTGAAAGTTGGAAGCCGGAGATAACGGAACCAGAGTACACCAGATACGAGCATATGTTCATCGATGGCCGCAGGATGCTTATTGCGATGATCCAGGATGTCGAGGTTCCGACAATTGGTGTGCTGAACGGCTCGGGGGGACACACTGAATTGGCTCTGATGTGTGATATTTGCATTATGGCCGACGATGCCATCATTGCCGACCCCCATTTCCTCTATGACATCGTTCCCGGGGACGGTATCCATAGCTGCCTCATCGAGCTCATGGGCGTGAGGAGAGCTGCCTATGCCATGTACATGAGTGAGAAAATCACCGCCCAAAAGGCGTTGGAGTATGGTCTGGTGAACGAAGTGGTTCCGTACGACAGGTTGATTCCCAGGGCATACGAAATCGCCGACTTCATCATGAAACGGCATCGTACCATCAGGCGCCTCACCTCGCAGGTGGTAAGAAGACCTTGGAAGAAGCGCATCGTGGACGATCTTGACATGACCTTTGGAACTGAGATGTTTGGAGACTTCTGCAAGAACGTGGAACACTCCAATATAACCGCCCGGGACTATTTTACCGGCACAGGAGAGAAGATCTACCACGATGACGAGCGCCAGAAAATGCTCAACGAGAAGAGCAGGAAGGCGGAAAAAAGCATAAGCGACAAATAGTAGATGCAGATGTGAAGAGGCCGAAGTGAGCATGCCTCCCGTGGAGGCGCCATCGACATAGTTTATTTATTTAATTAAGAAAAAAGGAGGAAATAATTATGATTAGACCGAATTACGAATCTGACGCCGGAAAGCGCAAAGAAATCCCTACAAAAGAATTGGGTACAGTGCCTTTTGTTCCTTTTGAAGAGTACAAGGAAATGCTCAAACACTGTTTTATAATGAAGCGGGAAAACGGTATCCTCGAAGCGAGGCTTCATACCGATGGCGGCAGCTTGCAATGGGGCGCTCCCGCTCACCAGGGCCTTCACGTCTTTTTTGACCTGGCAGGCAGGGATCTTAACAACGAGGTCATAATCCTCGGCGGCACGGGCGAGAGTCTTATAAAGAGCATGGGCAAGACCAACCTCAAAAAGACTGAGGAAACTAAAGAATTTGCATCACAAGGTAGTGATGCCTGGAGGCTATACGAGTATCAGTACCTTGACGGCACAAAGGACGTCGAAGGCCAGATTTTTGACTTACAGGTTCCCACCATTGGCGTTTGGAACGGGGGCACCTTCCATACTGACCTGGTACTGTTTAGCGACATTACCCTCTGCACTGAGGACGCATGGACAACAGAGATGCATTTCCGCGTCAACATGGTGCCCGGCGACGGCATTCAGATCGCATGGCGCGAGCTCATGGGCCGTAAAAGATTCGCTTATGCCGAGCTGACTGGCGAGATCATTACTGCTCGCAAGGCTCTTGCACTTGGTATGGTAAATGAAATAGTCCCGGGGGACGTAGAAGCCTGCTACAAGCGCGCGTGGGAAATTGCAGAACTCATTATGCGCACCGGCTCGCGCGTGACTCGCCGCATCACCGTACAGCAACTTCGCAGGCCCTGGAAGATGGACATCGCGGATGAGTTGCGCAACGCCTTTTCATCGGAAATGTACGTAACAGCCACTGAACATTCTCCTCACGAGAATAAATACTGGGATTGGGCTAACGAAGAGGCTAAACTCGTTCTTGCAGCAGAGAAGAAGGGTAAAGTAATACGTCCCCGCGTCAACGGAGGTAAAGAAGAGGACGAGATCAAATAACTTCAACCTTTTAATGATGAAATTTTTTGACATAGAAAAAAGGAGTAAGTATCAAAATGGGAAGATTAGATAATAAAATCGCAATTGTAACAGGTGGCAATTCTGGTATCGGACGAGCAACAGCGATACTATTCTGCAAAGAAGGTGCTAAAGTTGTTATTGCCAGCAGGCGTGACATTGAGAATAAAAAAGTTGTAGATGAAATCACTGCGCAAGGCGGAGAAATTACGGCAATACAGGCAGATTTATCAAAAATGGAAGACTGTAAAAAGGTTGTAAACGAAACCATTAAAAAATATGGTAGGATTGATGTATTGGTTAATAATGCGGGAATAGGCGACAGACATATGCCGATTAATCTTTGTACAGAGGAATGGTACAATGAAGTCTGTATGATCGACCAGTATTCTGTTTATTATAT
>JBGPPR010000235.1:0-2509 GCA_041488675.1 Thermodesulfovibrionia bacterium | reverse complement strand
CGAACTGGTTCCGATTCTGCAGGAGATGCAAGAAAATCTTGGTTATCTGCCGGAAAAGGTGATGCTTGATATCGCCCAGTTCATCGGTGTTCCTGAAAGCCATGTTTATTCTGTTGCCTCTTTCTATGCGCAGTTCAGAACACTGCCTTTGGGCAGAAAGCGCGTTGCGGTCTGCAGGGGAACTGCCTGTCATATTCGCGGTGCACCACAAATCCTCAGTACGATAGAGAAGACGATTAGCCTGAAGGAAGGAGAAACTTCTGATGACCTGGAATATACCCTTGAAACTGTAGCATGTATCGGTTGCTGCGCCCTTGCTCCCTGCATAAGGATAAACAGGGAAGTTTCCGGTGAGATAACGCCGGAAAAGGCGAAGGGACTTTTTCTTGCGAAGGAAGAAGGAGGAGAGGATGGTGAATAAACGAAATACCGTTCTTGTCTGTCAGGGTACAGGCTGCGTTTCTGGCGGATCTGAACAGGTTTTTTCACTTTTAAAAGATGAAATAGAAAATTCAGGTCATGATGAAGACATCCTTGTAAAACGCACAGGCTGTCATGGTTTCTGCCAGCAGGGCCCTCTCATTGTAATTGAGCCTGAAGGCATTTTCTATACAAAGGTCAAGACAGATGACATGCCTGAGATCATACAATCGCTTTTATCTGGCGGAAAACCCCTTGAGCGTCTTTTTTATTGTGACCCTGTCACTGATAAACACATCCCGCATTATCATAAGATTCCTTTTTATAAGAAACAAGAGCGCACGATACTGAGATATTGTGGCTCTATAGATCCCGAGGATATCAATGACTATCTTGAGATTGGCGGGTATAAGGCATTGCGCAAGGCCATTTCTGAGATGACATCTGAAGGTGTTATCTCAGAGGTGAAGAGTTCAGGGCTCAGGGGACTTGGTGGTGCAGGGTTTCCAACAGGGCGTAAATGGGAATCCTGCCGAAATGCTCCAGGAGATGTAAAGTACGTAATCTGCAATGCCGATGAAGGTGACCCGGGAGCATTCCAGGACCGTTCCGTCATGGAGGGAAATCCGCATTCAATTATAGAAGGAATGATTATTGCAGCATACGCTATTAGTGCACAAAAAGGCTTTATATATGTAAGGGCAGAATATCCTTTAGCAGTCAGCCGATTAAAGATTGCCATTGAGCAGGCAAGGCAAGAGGGTTTTCTTGGAGACAACATCCTTGATAGCGATTTCAGTTTTGATTTAGAGATCTTCCAGGGCGCAGGCGCTTTTGTATGCGGCGAATCCACTGCGTTGGTACGTTCAATCGAAGGTAAGAGGGGAATGCCAAAGGTAATGCCTCGCCCTCGAACTACTGAGGAAGGGTTATGGAACAAGCCAACACTCCTCAATAATGTCAAGACCTTCGCCAACGTACCTTTGATAATAAACAATGGTTCAGAATGGTTTGCTCAAAGAGGTTCAGAGAAGAGTAAAGGAACTGCTGTATTTTCGCTGACAGGCAAGGTTGTAAACTGCGGCCTCATAGAAGTGCCTATGGGAGCTACGCTTCGAAAGGTTATTTATGATATCGGTGGGGGAGTTCCTGGCGGCAAGGCATTGAAAGCAGTGCAGACAGGCGGTCCTTCCGGCGGTTGTCTTCCTGCAGACATGATAGATATGTCTGTTGATTTCGACTCCCTGACTCGTGCAGGCTCGATTATGGGTTCAGGAGGTTTGGTGGTAATGGACGAGGATACCTGTATGGTTGATGTAGCCCGCTACTTCCTTGATTTTAACCAGAGGGAATCCTGCGGCCAGTGTATTCCTTGCAGGCTCGGAACAAGACAGATGTTTGAAATCCTGGATGATATCACAAAAGGCGAGGGAAGACCTGGAGATATTGACCTTCTCTTCGAGTTAAGCGAGGCGATAAAGCGGAGTTCTATATGCGGCCTCGGGAAAACCGCTCCTAACCCTGTGCTTACTACTCTTCGTTACTTCAGGTATGAGTATGAAGCCCACATACATGAAAAACGGTGTCCGGCAGGAGTGTGTATGGTGCAGAAGGAGGGTGAATGATGGAAACGATTTCTATACAGATTGACGAGCAGGATATCGTAGCTCAGAAAGGAGCTACCATCCTTGAAGTGACGCTTGCGAATAAGATCTATATCCCACATCTCTGCTACCATCCCGATTTAAAGCCTGCTGGAAGTTGCCGTGTATGCCTTGTTGAACTGGAGAATGGTCAGCTTGTAACATCCTGCAGAACACCCATAAAAGAAGGCATGATCATAAAAACAAAGAGCCCCGAAGTAGACAGGGTAAGACGACCTGTCATTGAGATGATTATCGCTAATCACCACATGGACTGCAGGAACTGTCTGAAAAAAGGGCAGTGTGAATTGCAGAGAATCATGGCTTATATAAAAATAGACAAAAAGCGAATTCATGAGAATCTGAGATTGCCGAAAGTGGAAATGCCATTGGATGAGTCAAATCCATTCTTTATCAGGGACCATAACAAATGCGTTCTTTGTGGG
>JBGPPR010000234.1:0-2540 GCA_041488675.1 Thermodesulfovibrionia bacterium | reverse complement strand
TGAAGGCCGAGGCAGATGCCGAGGTAGGGTTTGCCTTTCTCAATACTCCTCACAACTGCCCCTAACAGGGACATTTCCTCAAGGTTTCTCATGCAGTCTTTAAATGCTCCAACGCCAGGGAGCACGACGGCATTGGCGTCTTGAACCACTTTTGGATCTGAGGTAACCAACGCATTTACTCCGATCTTGAGAAAACCCTTCTCGACGCTGCGCAGATTCCCCATTCCATAGTCAATAATCGCTATCATAATTTTTATTATACAATAGTACGTCATTAGGAAAGGCTATCATGTCAATACCTGATTTTGTTGAATCCTTACAAAGAGATAAAAGATTCAAGCATCAGATCGCAGCGCTGAAATACGTCCCTTCCATGAAACCGCTGTACAGCAAAATGTCCCTGTCCGAACCGCTCAGAGATGCATTGAAAAAGAGAGGCATAGAGCTTTTTTATAGTCATCAGGTCGAGGCTGTTAACCTAATCAGAGAGGGAGAGAATGTTGTTGTCATGACTCCTACAGCAAGTGGCAAAAGCCTCATCTATAACATCCCTGTGATTGAGTCTATCATCGAGAACCCTGAACAGAAGGCATTATACATATTCCCGTTAAAGGGACTTGAGCAGGATCAGGTGAAAAATTTCAACGAACTTTTTTATAGTCTCGGAACCAATCATTCCCATTCTTTCAAATCCCTCCCTCCCTCCCCTGCTAAAGGGGGGCGAAGGGGGATTATTGAGTCAGCAGAGATTTATGATGGAGACACCAGTGCATACCGGAGAAAGAAGATAAGAGAAGCCCTCCCGAAAGTCATCTTTACAAATCCTGATATGCTCCACCTTGCACTGAATCCCTTCCATAAAAAATGGGAAGGACTCTTCAGGAACTTACGATATGTTGTGATCGATGAGATTCATACCTATCGAGGTGTCTTTGGTTCAAATGTTGCCCATGTAATGAGGAGGCTGAGGAGGATATGCAAATACTGGGGGTCTCATCCCCAGTTTATTGCGGCATCAGCAACCATTGCAAATCCGTCCGAACTCGCGGAAGAGCTGATAGGTCTACCTTTTAAGGTCGTGGCTCAGAGCGGGGCTCCCCGTGCGGGCAGATATTTTGTCTTTGTCAATCCCATAGAAAGTCCCTATACTGAAACGACGAGGCTTTTCATACAATGTCTCGGGGCAGGACTCAGAACGATTGTCTTCACCAAGGCGAGAAAGATAACAGAGCTCATCTATTCATGGGCGATAAACAGTGCACCTGAACTCGAAGGTAGGATAAGCCCCTACCGCGCCGGTTTCCTTGCGGGAGAACGGCGTGAGATAGAACAGAAATTGTTTCAGGGTGAATTACTCGGAGTCGTATCGACAAGTGCCCTTGAGCTCGGGGTCGATATAGGAGGGCTCGACTGCTGTATACTCTGTGGATATCCTGGCTCTGTGGCAAGCACCTGGCAGAGGGCCGGCAGGGTTGGCAGGCATGGACAGGAGTCGATGGTTGTAATGATTGCAATCCCCGATGCCCTTGACCAGTATTACATGCGGCATCCTGATGAGTTCTTTGAAAAAAGCCATGAAGCAGCAGTTATCGACCCTGAGAATAAAAACATCCTTAAGAAACATATTCCTTGTGCATCTTCAGAAGTTTTCCTGAGAGAAGACGATGATATATACGATGTCCGGAAGCTGATGCCTGTTCTCAATGAATTAGTTGACGAAGGAAAGTTAAATCTGGGGAGAAGAGGAGACATATGGTTTTCGAGAGGAGGGATGCACCATCGGGAAGTTGGTATAAGGACGATTGGCGAGCCATTCCATATTCTCGACGAATCAGGAAAAGCAGTGGGAGAAATGAGCGGCATGAGGGTCTTCAGAGATACCTTTCCCGGTGCAATCTATCTCCATAGAGGAAGACAACATCATGTTACAGAGATGGACATAGAGAGAAGAAAGGTGATATGCAGAGAGGTTGATGTAAACTATTACACTCAGGCATTGAGTAAAGAAGATACTGAGGTAAGAGAAGAGAAGGAGACAAGTCTCTATAGGGGTCTTTTAGTTCGCTGGGGAATTCTCAAGACGACTCAGAAAATAATAGGCTATGAGAAAAAGAGAATCTATGACAGGGTCAGGCTTTCGCGGCACAGCCTCGATATGCCTGATTATGTATTCGAAACCGAAGGACTCTGGATTAAGATCGATAACGCAACAAGAACTGTTATCGAATCGGAAGGGTTTGACCTCGCAGGGACACTCCATGCAGTGGAGCATACTGCAATAGCGTGCATCCCGCTCTTTGCTCTCTGTGACAGGGGCGATATTGGAGGGCTGAGTTATACCTTTTATCCTGAGTTCAAACAACCTGTCATATTCATCTATGATGGATATGAAGGCGGGATAGGGCTCACAAAGAGGGTTATGGGAATGATTGGTGATTGGTTTACGGCAACATTAAAGATCATTGACGAATGTCCCTGTGAGGAAGGTTGCCCTTCCTGTGTCCAGGATCCGCAATGTGGCTCAGCAAATCAGCCCCTTG
>JBGPPR010000233.1:0-2540 GCA_041488675.1 Thermodesulfovibrionia bacterium | reverse complement strand
TTGAATTTACTGGATTCCACGATCATCCGTCTTACGTATTGACGGACGGGGAATGACAGATAACTTAATTCTTAGTTTATGGACAGACACTAAGTAAGAGGCGGCTTACGAAATTGTAATAAAAATAGACCTTATTCTTCGTTTTCTTATATTAAACAACATAGGACACTCCCTGGGAGAGGTCACCCGTTATAATAGAAGTAGAAGGTAAATCTATTATGAAGGAGGGTCTTATGGATAACCAAATGCCTCGTCAATCAAGCCCTGGAAAAAGCATCAAGAAGCTCTTTCGAAAAATCGAGAAGGCAGAGGACAAACTGAAAGCTGCCGTCAGCTCAGAGGACAGAAAAAGGGCACATAAGGAGCTTGACGACCTTAAGGCACAGTTGGCATGGCAATATCTCGAAGCTAAGGAGTTCGAAAAAGCCGCTGGGATATACGACAAACTGCCGAAGGATACACATGACAGTTATTGCGGTAAGGCGAGGATTTTTATCGAGACGCAGAAATACGATGAAGCCCGTACACTTCTTGAGGAAGCCCTCGTAAAATTCCCCGATTACGTTCCTGTTTTGAACACACTTGGAATTCTGTATAACAATACAGGCGACCATTATGAGGCCCTCAGATATCTTGATCGCGCTCTTGCCATAGACCCGAAGAATAACCAGTGGTCTCTTAACAACAAGGCCAGAGCCCTTACCTTTCTTGGGTACTATGAAGAAGCACATAAAAACTGGAATGATCTCATAGAAATGATGCCGGATGACCCGTATTACATTGTTGAGCTTGCAAACTGCGAGTTGCAGCGGGGAAACCTTCCTGCGGCAATTCATGCCTTTAGGAAGGCCATAGAGAGAGGATATGAGTCTACCCGTGTTTATCTGGGGTTTTGCCAGGCATACTCAAACATGGACTGTGCATACGAGTCTTTTGCAACGGCACTGGAAGGTGTAAACAAATTTCCTGAGCAGGAAGCGTTGTTGTATGCTTTTCTCGGCTTGGGATATATGAAACTCGAACAGTTCAAAGACGCCAGGACAGCTTTTCAGCGGGGGCTTGCTTTAGACCCTGAATCAGAGCTTTTTCCTAACCTCATTGAGACGGTTGAGAAGAAGTTAAAACAAAGGAACGCCACAAAACAGAAAAGAAAAGATCCGGCTGATGACCTTGGACAAGGAGGGCTTTTATGAGTCATACCATAGACAAAAGACGGGAAAGAGAAATTCAGAAGCTGAATGCAAAGAGAGAAAAGTTAAGCACAGCGATTAAAACAACGACCGATCTCAAAAAGAAAGAAGCCCTCAAAGCAAGGCTTTATCAGCTAACCTCACAGATCGGCAATCTCTATCTGGACCAGAGAGAATTTGAGAAGGCCAGAACGTTGTATGAATCTCTCCCCTGGAAATCTCATGGCGAGGACCGTTATTTCGGCATAACAAGAGAACTTATTGAAGAAGGAAAGTACGAAGAGGCGAAAAGCTTACTTGAAGAGGGCCTGAGCACATATCCTGAATCCTGGGAGTTGCTCAATTCAATGGGACTCGTGTTTCAAAGGACAGATGACCACTATGTGGCACTAAAATACTTTGAACGCGCGCTTGCGATAGTTGATAACAACAACGCAGAGATGCTGTATAACAAGGCCCTTGCGCTTAATTGTCTTGGATACCATGAAGAGGCTCTTAAAATCTTAACCGACTTGCTTGAAAAAATCCATGATGATCCTATCTATCTCGTGGAAATGGGCTATTGTAACTTGCAGAGGAAAGAGCCGTGGGCAGCGATCTACTATTACAGGACGGCAAAGTAGATGGGCTTTGAATCGGCTAGTGTTTACGGCGGACTTTACTGCGCATACGTTAAAGCCGATCTACACCATGAGGCATACATGATAGCCCGTGAAGGGGTTGAGAAGATTCCTGACGCTGTTGGGCTGTATGAAAATCTTGCGGAAGCTGCAAGGGATCTGGGAAGCCTTGAAGAAGCTAATGAGGTGATTCAGAAGGGTCTCATCTTGGACCCTGAGTATGAGCCCTTAAAAATATTACAGCAGGATCTAAGCCACCGGTTGGGATCAAAAGTAAAAAGACATTTACCAACAAAGCATTTACTAATACGGCCATAAGTAAGACGACATTCCCAATGCATGTTGTCATTCTGGCTTGTCCAGAATCCTTCTTAGTCCCCCTTAGAAAAGGGGGATACAGGGGGTTGTTAAAGAAAGATTCCCGACAAGCGGGAATGACAGACAATGTATCCTTACTTATAGCCTTCTTAGTAATTATAGATTTTGGATTTCCGGGGGGAATATGGTCAAGATAGCACCTTCAATACTTTCTGCCGATTTTCTGAAACTCGGGGAAGAGATAAAGGCAGCTGAAGCAGCAGGGGCTGACATGCTCCATATTGATATTATGGACGGCCATTTTGTCCCTAACATAACCATAGGTTCATCTATAGTAAAATCTATCCGTAAGATCACCCCTTTACCACTCGATGTCCATCTGATGATCGAGGAACCAGACAAATATCTAAGG
>JBGPPR010000232.1:0-2552 GCA_041488675.1 Thermodesulfovibrionia bacterium | reverse complement strand
ATCATCAATAAGAACCCCTATATATGCTTCATGCCTCCCCAAGATTACGAGTTCTCTTTCCTGAAGTTTCAGAGATGCATTGATGCCAGCCATAAGTCCCTGGGCAGCAGCCTCTTCATAACCTGACGTCCCATTTATCTGTCCAGCAAGAAAAAGTCCCTCGATGCTTTTTGTCTCAAGGCTGTGCTTCAGTTGAGTTGGATAAACGAAGTCGTACTCGATCGCATACCCTGGTCTCATAATTTCTGCTTCTTCAAGCCCTGATATTGTTCTCACGAATTTAACCTGCACATCATAAGGCAGACTTGTGGATATGCCGTTTGCATAATACTCTTTTGTCTCAAGTCCTTCCGGTTCAAGAAATACCTGATGACGCTCTCGATGGGAAAATCTGACAACCTTATCCTCGATTGAAGGGCAATACCTCGGCCCGATTCCCTTGATTCGCCCACTGTAAAGCGGTGAACGGTCGAGACCACTCAGTATTATCTTGTGGGTTTCTGCATTTGTGTAAGTCATATAGCATGGTAGTTGTGGATTGGTTATCTTTTCTGTGCTGTATGAAAAATGGTCGGGCGGTTCGTCTCCCCACTGTGGTTCTGTTTTCGTAAAATCTATTGTCTTGGCATCAAGCCTTGGAGGTGTGCCTGTCTTGAGGCGGCCTATCTTCAGACCTATCTCCCTCAGAGAATCTGAGAGACCCTCCGATGGGAACTCGCCCGCTCTTCCCGCATGAAAATTTTCAAAACCAATATGTATTAATCCTTTGAGAAATGTGCCTGTCGTAACAATGACAGCTTTTGCCCCGTAAAAGGTTCCCAGTGATGTAAGAATACCCTTTACCTTGTCATCTTCAACAATGATCCTTTCGATTGATGCTTGTTTGATATCGAGTCTTTCCTGAGATTCAAGGACCTGTCTCATGAAAAGCCTGTAAAGAACTCTGTCTGCCTGTGCCCTGAGAGACCATACAGCAGGGCCTTTGCTCATGTTGAGCATCCTGAACTGAATGCCGGCTCTGTCGGTTACCTTTGCCATTTCTCCGCCGAGGGCATCTATCTCACGAACGAGGTGTCCTTTCGCAAGTCCGCCAATAGCCGGATTACATGACATCTGCGCAATTGTGTCGAGATTCATGGTAAAGAGGCAGGTAGTGAGCCCCATTCGTGAGGATGCGAGGGCTGCCTCGCATCCGGCGTGGCCGGCGCCAACGACAATAATATCGTAATCAGCGTCTCTGTACATAACTACTTAACTATAAAATGATTCCACTGCCTTATTCAATTTGAACCTCGTTTCATATATACCAAAATCCAGTAAAAAACATTTTATGCTTGCGTAAACTGTCATTGCGAGGTCGCTTCGACCGTGGCAATCTTATTGAAAAAGGCGAGATTGCTTCGTTTCACTCGCAATGACAATCTTTGTTTTCTGGATCTGGGAATAATGAAGAACAAACAGGCAAATGATGGAGGATCTACTTACTTCTTTCCTTTAAAGATAGAGGCGATTCCTCCTGATAGTGGTATGTGTTGAACCTCGCTCAAACCCTCAGCCTTCAAAAATTCCATGACTTCATCTTTTGTGGGAAAGGCGATTATGGAGGATGAAAGGTACTCATAGGAAGATTTTGAGCCTGATATCAATCCGCCTATTTTCGGCAAGATATTTCTCAGATAAAAAAGGTGGATTCTCCTCAAAAGGGGTGCCTGTGGAAGTGTGAGTTCCAGAATCAGGAGGACCCCATCTTTTTTTAAAACCCTGACCATCTCTTTGATTCCACCTCTAAAATTGTGGAGATTTCTGAATCCGAACCCGATACTAACCACTTCAAAAACCTGATCTTTGAATGGGAGATGAAAAAGATCTGACTGCTGTAACAGTACTCTGCCATTGAGGCCGGCTCTTTGAATCTTTTCGATGCCTATTTTCAGCATCTGGTCCGAGATGTCGATTCCTATAATCTGCGTATCGGGATACCTCCTGGCGAACTCTATTGCCAGGTCTCCTGTTCCCGTGCATACGTCCAGTATTCTTCTTAGATGAACAGAGTGTGCTTGTTCAACAAGGGATTTTCGCCAGCCCTTGTCAAGATATAAACTGAGAACATGATTCAGGAGGTCATATCTCTGATGTACCGTACCGAATAACTTAACCAGATATTCTTTTTTTGCCATTTCTAAATTCTTTTCTAAAGAAATGCTATGGAGTCTCTCCGCTGAAGCCCTCTACCCTGGTGGGAGAGGGTTAGGGCGAGGGGGTAAACATTTTTTTCACCCTCCCCTCTATCCCCTCCCATCGAGGGAGGGGCTGCCTCTATACCCTAAGTCACTGGGTATAGGATGATTATTACAGTTTAATGTAGCAATTTATCCTTTATACCCTACGACCGCGATGCCTGCCTTGTTTGATTCTTCAATCATCTTGTCTTTGCCAAGAATGATACTTTTATTCGCCTCTATCGCAAGGACACGTGCGCTTACCTCATGCATAGCCTTTAATGTGTCGGACCCCACTACCGGAACGTCAAATCTCATATCCTGGTCTGGCTT
>JBGPPR010000231.1:0-2559 GCA_041488675.1 Thermodesulfovibrionia bacterium | reverse complement strand
GCCTGCTCTCTCAATGGCCTGTTCTATGGTATCAGATGTTATGATGCCAAAGGCTATTGGCAAACCCGTCTCCATCGATGCTGAGGCAATGCCCTTTGAAACCTCTGCAGCAATATATTCGAAATGTGGCGTCGCCCCTCGTATAATAGTGCCGAGGCATATGAGTGCATTATATGTTCCTTTCAATGCCAATCTCCTTGCCACCACAGGAATCTCAAAGGAGCCCGGAACCTTAATAATATCTATATCCTCTTCTTTCGCCCCATGTCTTAACAGGGCATCAAGGGCTCCGTCAAGCAACTTATTCGTAATAAAGTCATTAAACCTGCTTACGACAATACCAAACTTCAGACCCTTTGCCTGAAGTTCACCTTCGATAATTTTCATTGCATACCTCCGTAATGAACTACCCCACAGAACTGCGAGGTGTCAAGTCTGTCATTCTGGCTTGTCCGCCAGAGGCGGGCTTGTCCAGAATCTTTCTGTACCAAAGAAGGATTCCCGACAAGCGGGAATGACAAACAGAATAATACATCATATCCTGAGTTAGAACTTCGAAGAATTTTTTGTTACACATTATCAAGCATATGTCCCAATTTCTTTTTCTTTGTTTTGAGGTAGACAATATTCTTCTCATGTGGGGTTACCTCTATCGGCACCCTTTCCACCACTTTCAGGCCATACCCTTCCAGTCCTACGATCTTCCTTGGATTGTTCGTCATGAGCCTCATCTTCCTTATACCAAGGTCAACGAGTATCTGTGCGCCTATACCATAATCCCTGAGGTCAGGTCTGAAACCAAGCTTCAGATTTGCTTCGACAGTATCAAGACCTTTATCCTGGAGTTCATATGCCTTCAACTTGTTCATTAAACCTATGCCCCTGCCTTCCTGCCTTATATAGAGAATAACTCCCTTACCTTCCTTTTCAATCAGCTCCATTGCCTTGTGCAATTGCTCCCCGCAGTCACACCTCCTTGAACCGAAAACTTCACCGGTAAGACATTCGGAGTGAACCCGCACGAGCACTTCATCTTCTGGTTTGATTTCACCCTTAACCAGGGCGACATGCACACTGCTGTCCATTTCACTGGTGTAAGCGACGGCGTTAAACTCTCCACCGTAATCTGTCGGCATCTTTACGGTTACAAGTCTTTCCACAAATGATTCCGTCCTCATCCTGTACTTAATAAGGTCCTTGATCGTGACTATTTTGAGATTATGTTTCTTTGCAAACTCTATAAGCTCGGGAACCCTTGCCATTGTGCCGTCATCATTCATTATTTCGCAGATAACACCGGCCGGGTAAAGTCCCGAAAGCCTCGCTAAATCAACTGACCCCTCTGTCTGTCCTGCCCTCTGGAGGACACCTCCACGTCTTGCCCTCAGAGGAAAGACATGGCCGGGTCTTACAAGGTCTTCCGGTTTTGTCTTTGGGTCAATGGCGGTGCGGATTGTTGTTGCCCTGTCTGCTGCCGATATGCCTGTTGAGACACCTTTCTTTGCCTCTATTGAGACGGTAAAGGCAGTGCAAAAGGACGATGTATTTTCTATTGTCATCATCGGGAGCTTCAGTTCTTCAACCCGTTCCGGCGTCAAAGAAAGGCAGATGAGTCCTCTTCCGTGCTTTGCCATAAAATTAATAGCTTCCGGTGTTACTCTTTCGGCTGCCATGAACAGGTCGCCCTCGTTTTCCCTGTCCTCATCATCAACAAGTATAACCATCTTACCTTTTGCCACATCATCAATAGCTTCATCAATAGCGTTGAACTTATACTTCTCCATTTTCAAGCCTCTCTGACTCCGATCACTGAACAAATCCCTCTTCCGTCAAGATCTTCATGAATCTTGCGTCTTTATCCATTCCTTTATTCAAAAATCTCGCAACGTATTTCCCAATAATGTCAACCTCAATATTCACGGTATCGCCAGGGTCTTTAAAACCAATCGTCGTAAGCAGCGCGGTATGGGGAATAATGACCACGGTAAAGCTTGTTCTTAGTATATCAACAACCGTAAGGCTTATTCCATCCACAGCAACCGAACCTTTCTCAACAAGATAAGGCAGGATCTTTTCGGGTACCTCTATCTCAACCTTGAAGGCATCTCCGATCTGTGCCTTTGACTTTATCCTGCCGATGTCATCCACATGCCCTGAAACAAAGTGTCCTCCGAGTCTTGAGTTTGGACGGAGGGAAGCCTCAAGGTTGACGCGGTCACCGGACCTCAGCAAGCCAAGGTTTGTAGACCTCAGGGTTTCATCGGAGAGGTCGAATCTTATAGCTGTTCCCTTTATCTCAACGGCGGTAAGACATGTTCCGTTTACCGATACGCTGTCACCGACCTCAACATCTTTTATGACTTCTTTCGAATTCAAAAGAAGTTGGGTAATGCCGCCTTTCCTCTCTAAAGCTGCTATATCGCCCATTTCTGCAATAATGCCGGTAAACAACTCATACCCCTGAATCAACACTGAATGTCAGGGTTTTCTGATATATCCCCAGTATATCTACAACCTCAAACCATGATGTTTGAATTCTCACCATCGTTGGTGCCATAG